>NZ_CP011038.1 GCF_002221505.1 Pseudoalteromonas nigrifaciens
CAAGCCACATTTGCCAACACCTACGGCTTCTTTTTTGGTAATTATTCAATGTGAATAACTCAAATTATAAAACTAAAACAAAAATCAAATACCTCTAAAACACATGGACAACTCAAAAAACAAGGGATACACTTGTTTTAAATAAAAAGGGATTCATCTATGACCATTGAAAAGACTACTCACATTTTTCAAGATTTAAAGGAAGGCGCTGATCGCTATATAAAAAGACGCAATCAGAGGCTTTTAGTAAATCATCGTAAGGAGCTTAGAAGTTTTACGCGAGCTGAAGCATCTATATATTTAGATATTGATGTAAAAACTTTAGATAGGTATTGCGCTTCACTGGGTATTGACCCACGTAGACACGAAGATGCACAGTGGTCAATTGACATCGAAGAAATTTATAAAGTAAGAGATTCGCTCTCTGTTGAATTACGTAAAGAACCTAAGTTCAAACGTAGTGATAAGCAGAAAGCACAGATTATAGTGATTCAGAATCAAAAAGGTGGTGTTGGTAAAACAGTGTCAAGTGCAACAATAGGTTCAGGACTAGCTACTGAGTTTCATCAAGAGTATCGCGTAGGTCTTATTGATATGGATGGACAAGCTACACTATCAATGTATTACGCCCCTGAATCAGCACAAGAAGGTTGTTTATCTGTAGGCGATCTGATCATGGGAAACTATGAATTAGACGAAAATGAAACTAAAAAAGAAGCTATTTCAAGTGCCTTTTTACCTACTACAATTCCAAACCTCCGTATTTTACCTGCCTCACAATCAGATCGTGGTATTGAGGGGTGGTTTCATGAAGGCGTATTTAATAAGTCTCTAAGTTCGCCCTACTCTATTTTGAGTAAGATTTTAAATGAAGTTGAAGATGAATTCGATATTATCATAATAGATACCCCTCCATCATTAGGCTATGCAACGTATAACGCTTACTACGCCGCAACCAGTGTACTTTTCCCACTATCAATTACAGAAAATGACATAGATGCAACGTGTTCTTATTTTTCATATATACCGCAAGTCTGGGGATTATTGAATAATGCTAAGCATCAGGGGTATGACTTCATGAAAATACTTATTACAAATCATAAAGACAGTTCAACAACAACGGAGTTACTCAATAGCCTTAATGATAGCTTTTCACCATATTTATACTCTAAAGAATTTAAAAATAGTGAAGCTGTAAGGCAGGCATCATCTTTATTATCAACGGTGTTTGATATGTCTAAAAGTGAGTACCCAAAAAGTAAAATGTCATACCAAGTGGCACAGCAAAATGCTTATGAAGTAACAAGTCAACTACAGCGCGATATTGTAAATGTATGGCGTAAGCAAGAGCAGGAGCAGGAGTAAAATCATGGCTAGAAAACGTGGAATAAGATCACCACTTGGCAATGCAGTCGGAGCGCAAGATGCAATCGAGTCAGGACAGAAAAGTAATATAGAGTCGCTTGCAAAGCAATTAAAAGCAGAGGTCACTGGTTCTAAATTATCAATAATGGATGTATTACAAACCCATCTAGGGATAAGTAATGTTGGAGAGAGTGTATCCTGGAAGTTAAAATCAGGAAAAATAGCGCAATTTGTTCCTGTTACATTAAGTTATCAGCAAGTTAAAGAGCTTACTTCGGTCACATTTGAAGTGAATGGTCGAGATCAATCTGGTCTAACCAAAGAATCCCTTCAAGATCTAGACTCATTATGTATACAACAATATTACCCAGCTATAGGCCGAAGAGTTAATGGCGTGATTGATCTGCTAGATGGCTCCAGGCGTAGAGCTAGGTTTTTGCTTGAAGTAGGTAAAATTAACTCATTTAAAATATTAGTCACAGATGACGATATTAGCTCTGGTGACGCTAAAGCATTAGCTAAGCAGCTGCAAGTTAGTAAAGAGCACAACTTACGTGAAATTGGTATGCGTTGTCAGTTAGAAAGTCAGCTTTATGAAAAAAAATATAATAAAAAACTCACGCAATCTGAATTAGCTGAAGAAATGGGCTTAAGCCAAGCTAAGGTAAGTAAGGCGCTAACTGCTGCCTCTATCGATAGTGCTATTATTGAGCTGTTTCCGGATATTTCTTTATTGTCACACTCAGACTACAAAGTATTAAATACAGTACAAAAAACGTTAGGTGAAAACGTAAATGAATTTATAAAGGATATAGAAAGCAATATAATTAATATCAATAGTGAATTAGTTCAAGACGATTATAAAGAAGCTGTATTAAAAATAGTTACAGACGCTATTAAAACATACAAACCTAAGCCAACCGAGCAGGCTATCGTTACTCCACTTGCAAATTTTAGCAAAAAGAATACCTATGCACGTAAGCGCGTTAAAGGTAGAAAATTCGCTTATGAGTTTTCACAGCTAACAAAAGAAGTACAAGATACTTTAGACCAGGCTATTGCTAAAGTGTTGCAAGACTCGCTTTAATAATAAAGGTATTCAGTCATAGCTAATTTATGAGTGAATACCTTTTAGGTTCCTCAACGGAGATTTTGTTTTAAGTTATTGTTTTTAAGGTTTTTAGTGTTTTTTATTTGTAGTTATTCAGGCTGAATAAATCAACTGTATCTAGCCTGACTCACGCTCATATATCTGCTGGGTTGATATTAAAAAGTTAAAATTAAACTAAAGTATGAAACCAAGATAATAAAGTTTAGAGTTTTCTGGGCTAGTTTTTCGGCCGCTATGTGTCATGAGCAGTCATAGCGATGGCACGTAGCGAGTTTTAACTGTCAGTTATGTAACCATAACGGTCATTAAAGACTTATAATAAATAGCAGTACCAATTATAAAACATTTTCAAATATGAGGTTCGGCACTCGCTACTTTACTTCTAAACAAATTTCGCCAAGCATTAGGTGTTGTATCAAATCGCTGCTTAAAGTGTTTACGAAATATTTGTTCTGAGCTAAACCCTGCCTGTTCTGATATATGGGTAATAGACAGGGCCGTTGACTCAAGTAACTCTTGGCTACGATTTAGACGCAAATTATTCAGCCATAGTTTGAAACTTATTCCTTGGTTAGCTTTAAAATAGCGACTAAAGCTTCGAATACTCATAGCACAATATGAAGGTAAGCGCGTAATTAACCCCACATACCAATGTTAATGGTACCTATGCATAATTAACTCAGCATATTAACTTGAGGTAATTATGAAAAAACAGCAAAAAATAAAGTACTGGCAAGCCATCATTGAACAACAGCAATCTAGCGCGTTAACTACCATTCAATTTTGTCGTGATAACAACATTAACCCATCTACTTTCTATGCCTGGCGCAAGCGCCTTTTTGGTGAAAACACCGCCGGTTAAAAAGCAACAGGTGATCCCCTTTGTTATTCATGAGCAAGCCTTTACACAACCCTCAATGATTAAGCTCACCACACCAAACGGCTACCAATTAGATTTCGAGTCGACATTAGCGCACCAAGCACTAGCCAAATTATTGAGCGTACTGTGAAACCTTGCACCCACCAAGTTTACTTGGTCACGGGGGTCACTGACATGCGAAAATCAATCAATGGCCTGAGTATTATTGTCAGCGATACCCTATCACTCGATCCTTTAAGCCAAGCATGGTTCGTTTTTTGTAATAAACAACGCGATAAATTAAAAATTCTATTTTGGGATACCAACGGTTTTTGGCTTTATTATCGTCGTTTAGAGCAAGGGCGATTTCAATGGCCCAAAGAGACTAATGAACACACGGCTATGGGGATTGAGCAACGCCAATTACAATGGTTACTATCGGGGCTACCAGTCAGTAATCAAACTCGGCACCTGGCTTTATCTGGGTTATCGGTGATGTAAATTAACCAGATCGTTTTTTTACTTGAACGATCTTTCCCCTGTGTCATGCTATCAACATGCCAGACACTATTCTCATCACCGAACTACAAAATCAGCTTGCGCTTATGCAGGCTAAGCTTGATGCCTTGGAAAAAGATAAAATTTCATTGCAAGAAGATAAGGTTGAAATGCAAGCGCGTATCGACCATTTACTGGCTGAGCTTAAATTAAGTAAATCGCAAAAATACGGCAAGAAAAGTGAAAAAGCCCCGCGAGGTACCTTCAACGAAGCTGAGCAGCATAAATCCACAGAGCCGCCTAAACATCATAAAAAAGGTAAGCAAACATTAGCGGCGCATTTTGAGCGCGAAGAAGTTGAGCACACGTTAACGGTACTTGATTGCCCATGCTGTGGTGAACAACTACACCATTGCGGTAGTGAAGACAGCGAGCAAGTGAAAATTATTCCGGCGAAAGTGAGTGTCATTAAGCACAAGCAATTTAAATATGCTTGCAGACATTGCGAGCACGAACAACTGACCAGTAAAATAATCACCGCGCCTAAACCCAAGCAGCCTATTCCTGGCAGTATTGCGAGTCCAGAAGCGTTAGCGGCGATTGTTACGGGCAAATACTGTGATGCCTTACCGCTTTATCGTTTAGTTGACATACTGGGTCGTGGCGGTCTTGAGCTATCACGAGGAACGTTAGCTAATTGGTGCATTAAAGCGGGTCTGCTTATCAAGCCATTAGTAGCAGCCATGCAGCGTCACTTGCTTGGTGAGCATAGCTTGTGTGCTGATGAAACCCGTACACAAGTGTTAGATGAAGGTGAAAACCCTAACAGCAATTCTTACATGTGGGTTTATCGCAGCAATGAAGCCAGCGATGAGCCTGTGGTTATTTACGGCTATCAGGCGGGTCGCAGCCGCGCTTGCGCAGAAGAATTTCTCGCGGGTTATCAAGGCTATTTACAATGCGATGGTTATTGTGTTTATGACGGTATTGAAGGCATTATTCCTGTGGGCTGTTGGGCACACGCCAGACGTAAATACGATGAAGCTTTAAAAGCAGAATCAAAAAACAAAGGTCGTGCTCATAAAGCTATTAGCTTTATCAGTCAATTATACAAACTAGAAACGCAAGCGAAAAACAAAAAGCTATCCCCCCAAGCGCGGTACCAACTGCGTCAAGAAAAAGCCTTACCGATATTATTACAATTCAAAGCATGGCTTGATGAAGCCAGTGATAAAGTCACTGCGGGAAGTTATATTGGCAAAGCGATAAAATACAATCTCAACCAGTGGCATAAACTTATTAGATACGTTGAAGATTGCCATTTAGGCATTGATAATAATATTACCGAGCGAGATATCCGGCCGTTTACTACCGGTAGAAAAAACTGGTTATTCTCAAAATCGGTTAATGGTGCCCAGGCAAGCGCCACACTTTATAGTATTGTGATGACCTGCCGCGCCAATGACATCAACACTTATTACTACTTTCTGCATTTATTTAAAACGTTGCCGAGCAGAGATGTGGGTGATGATGACTTTACCGACTTAATGCCGTGGAATGTGCAGCTAGACTTTGATTATAGCTAAGCGCACTGCTTAAATGCGCGCTTACTTATCGTCTCCTGAGACTGTAAAGCTTACAGTTCCGAATCCAACCTCAGCGGCTCGTATGATCTTCTTAGCCATTTGAATACTCCTAAATTTATAGTTCACGCAAATAATACACTTCAGTTTTTAAAGCAGAAAATTTTAGGGAAGCCCAAAATCATACTTGTAAAGTTTCAATCAGCATGTTTCGCATACAAGAAATATAAAGGCTCAAAAGTGACATGAAAATGACATAAAACTACACACATCTAAAATTAACTTTCAACTCAATCACTCGGAGCTAAAAAGTGATACAAAAAGGCCTGAAAATGGTAAGCCAATACGTAGCAGCATGCACACGGCAGTAAAGGGTCTAAAAGTGACATTAATCGGTCGGTTTTCGGTAAATACGCAGAATTGTCTGCATTAAAGCTGGCAGTACCTAGTCTGGTGATTGAAAGTAATTGATGTACTAAATTGAAGTGTGGGGAAGCGTTTTAATTTCAGCTTACTCAAACTTATTAAGTATTACACTTATCAATAGCTCTAATTAATAAGTGGGCCTTTATGAAAGTGCCCCTAATAGGACGTTCGATAAACACAGCTAAAAAATAAACTGCCCCAATTAATGGGGCGAATAAACTTTCCCACCCCTATAGGGGCGCTATTTTAGAACACACTTAATTAAAATTGAAAACTGCCCCCAATTAATGGGGCGAATAAACTTTCCCGCCCCTTTAGGGGCGCTATTTTAGAACACACTTAATTAAAATTGAAAACTGCCCCCAATTAATTGGTTCTAAATTAAATTAGCGCCCCTATAGGGGCGTTTTAGATTACTAATCTAATATCCCGTAGTTACGTTCAAAACAACAAAACATTAACTAAGAAAATCTCCCCTATTAATTGGGGGCAGTTTGGCGGTACTCACCTATAAGGGGCAGTTTTCACAAAGCGCCCCCAATTAGATTTTTGGGCATATTAAAAACTCACCGGTAGGTGGTAGAAAGTTACAACATGCATTTTGACCCTCTGTATTTTTTCAATCTTTGAAGCTCGTGAGTGAAAATAGAAAAATTGTAGATACAAGAGGCCTAATCAATGAATAACGACGTTTTGGAAATTATTGAATATTTAACTTCTAAAAAGGATGAGCTAGCTTCACAACTTGAATCACTGGTTGATGAATACTGGGTTACATGGCGAGATACCAATAGGAACATTATATCTCAAAGCGGCAATCCAGACTCAGTTGCCCGCGTAGGCGCAGTGGCTCCAAGTATTCGTGTATACGCTACCAAGGCACATGATCGAATAATTTTAAGATGGCGAATTTACGAAAACAGCTGGGCGCGCCTCAATGCGGCCAAGCAAGATAAGCAAACCCTTCGTTATGCTAAAGAAATTAAGCGCAATAAAGATGGCACCACCAGCTGTTTCAAATTAACTAAAGAAGCCGTGAGCTGGGAAGTAGAACAGATTGATAGGTTTCTAAGTGAAGCAGAACCAGTAATAACCTTGATTAATAGCATTCACCAAAGCTTAAAGCTGTTAAATAAATTAAATACTAAAGCAACAACGGAGTTATAAAATGACGAATAAAACACAAAAAGCAAAATCGTTAACACCTGAAATAAAGACTCAAGCCCAACAAAGAGCAGTTACTAAGCATTCAGGTAGAATGAAAACCATCACTACCACTATCAAGTACAAGACTGATCACACTCATTCTTTTTTAAATCAACCACCAGCGTAAAGGGCAGCCTTGGCGAAACTCTACTAGCTCACAAATTTAAAGTGCATGGTGATCGTGAATACATAAACATCAACCTTAAAGACCTAGCTCAAGCGAGCGATTCTAATAAATCCAATATAAACGGTGTTCGCATAAGCAAGCTAATCCAAGATTTAAAAACCTAGATCAAATTGTAAGTGCATAACTTGTTTTGGCTAGATTAAGTGGTCAGTTGCTCATAAGCTAACTGCTTTTTCTCCGGCAAGAGATTTTACAATGAGACATTACAAACAACCAAGCTCATGAGCGGGCTTTGTTTCGCCGAAGAAGTGCAAGAAAACCGCTTAAGATGACACCAGAAATGATAGTTTTAATTACCCAGAAGCTTAATGAGAAGTGGAGTCCTGAACAAATAACGGGATGGTTGCGCAAAGAAAGTGAACGGTCTGTCAGCCATGAATGCATTTATCTGTATATCTGGGAAGATAAAAAAGCAGGTGGTGAGTTATACCTACATCTGCGCCGACACGGTAAGAAATATCACAAGCGCAGTCATTGTAAAACAAACCGAGGGCAAATAAAAAATCGCGTTAGCATTGAAGAACGTCCACAAATAGTTGATGAGAAAGGCCGTATCGGAGATTGGGAAATAGATACCGTCATAGGTAAAGGTCATCGAGGCGCCCTTGTTACCATTGTAGAGCGGGTCACCCAATTCACTGTATCAACTCAGGTGGCAGGCAAAACAGCACAAGCCGTCACTGCGGCGACGATAGAACTATTAAGGCCATATAGGTCAGCGCTTCATACCATCACGGCTGACAATGGGAAAGAGTTCGCTTATCACGAGCAAATCACAGAGGCTTTAAATGTTCCTGTTTATTTTGCTCACCCTTATCATTCATGGGAGCGCGGATTGAATGAAAACACGAATGGATTACTACGTCAGTATTGGCCGAAGAGCACAGATTTTAAGGCGGTAACAGCAGCGCAAGTTATACCAGTACTTGAGCAACTTAATAATCGTCCGAGGAAGACACTTGGATTTGAAACGCCTGCAAAATTGATGCAGGATCACTTGGCGGCTAAAGCCGCCTAAACGTTATGCACTTCAGATTTGAATCCGCGAAATAAATTACAGTAACGAAGTTCAGATTATAGATATTAAGACATTCACTATAAAAGCTCACATACAAGATGTGTCAACTAAAGAGGTGTTCAAGTGAGTAGCAAGTACAACAGAACTGATGGGCGATATGTTGAGTTTTTATTCAGGCCAATTTATGAAGTAAATACAGCTATTGCTTATGGCATTGGAGCTATAACGACACCATTCATGACTTTAGGATCATTTCAACCAGGAGTAACAATTTCATTTGGAATAGCTGGCATTCTCGCTGGTGGAAGTTATTTATACGCAAGAAAGGCTACGCCATTAATACAGCGACAACAGAATCAGGTTATTAACGAATTTAAAAGGCAAAATCTTAACGAAGAAAAATAATATACATTGCTAAGCAATAGAAAAACAAAAACCGACACAAAAGTAGGTTCTAGGAAGGTTTTATATCTATGTAATGTTGTAAGCAACCAGCGCCAACTGGTAAGTCCCACCAAATCTAGGACTAGCTTATAACTACATAAATATAAGGTCAAGGGCTTTTTTGGCCAAAATTTAAGTTGCAGGGTTTTCGTGCGATTTTACTTTTAAGATGAAGTAGGAAAACGTCTGAAAATGGCTATTTGAGACAGAATTTACCAGTTAAAACCTGAGATGGAAATGTGAAAAAATTCACTTCTTTATAATCGTTTACCAGCAAAATAGTGATGTAAAAGTAAATCCTCAATGCCTACACAGCGACCAAAATGTAGCAGCTAAAGGTTGTTTTCTTTTTAAACGAATGTCGTTATTGTAGAATACATCTAATATAAGGATATATCGTAAGCGTCCGAGCAACGACACTTAGTAGATTGGATTTAATTAATAGAAAATACCGTCAGTTTCTACAGGAAGTATTATGTAAAAAAGAACCCTTAATGACTGGCAAAAATTGGGGCTAGTTGCCCATCCCCTCGAAATTAACCTTAAGCCTATTTTTTAAACAGTAATTTAAGAGGTAAACAATTCTCAAAAGGTTTACATAATGATTTTGGCTGTAAATACCTATCAAAAGTGCTCTCATAATGGATTTATCAAAACGTTTTAGATTTTTTGATCTTTACTTGAAGTTAGGGGGGCGCAAAGTTTTTCAAGTTAGTTGTCGCATCAAGTTAAATTTTATGCCGCCCGCATTGCTTCTTTTTTTTCTGGATTTAAATTTACTTCATTGATCATTGTCCAATCTCGAGATTTTCCTGACCAACGACTTGGGTTCTGTAATTTCGCCATTTCATTTACCTGATGACGTTTCGCTAGTATCGCTTTATCTAATCCTAAATGACGCTGGTTTGGCGTGACAAATTTAATACCGCTGTGCAAGTGCTCATCGTTGTACCAATCTACAAATCCGCTAACCCACTTTCTTGCGCTACCCATACTTTCAAAGGCTTTTTCAGGGTATTCCGGGCGATACTTTAATGTCTTAAATAGCGATTCAGAATAAGGATTATCATTACTCACAGACGGTCGGCTAAATGAAGGAACAATACCTAATTCCTGCAATGTTGCCAATAACGTTGCCCCTTTCATTGGACTGCCATTATCCGAGTGCAACGTGACTTGATCTGGCTTTACCTGCTCTCGCCTGCAAATATCTATCATTAAATCAGCCGCCAGTGTGCTTAGCTGTGTGTCATGAACCTGCCAACCAACTATTTTTCGACTATAAATATCCATCACTAAATATAAGTATAAAAACTGACCTTTAACCGCTGTTGGCAAATATGTGATATCCCATGTATAAATTTCGTTTACACGTGTTGCCTTGAGCGCTTTTGGCTTTTTTATCTTTTTATTTGGTTTAACTTTTTCTCTGTGTGTTAATAATTTATGTGATTTCATAACACGATAAAACGAGCTTTCTGATGCTATCCACACACCTTTATCTAATAGTTTAGGGACTATCTTGCTGGGTGGTAAATGTCCGTATTCTATTGAATTTACTGTCTTAATAATACGCTGTTGCTCTAATTCAGTTAGCCTGTTAGGTGGTCGCTTTATCGTACTCGTTCGCTTATCTGTCATATCATCAGCTTCAATCCAGCGTTGAATTGTTCTTGCCGTTAGACCAAGTAACTCACATGCTTTTGCTTGCCTAGCTCCTGATTTCTGCGCGTCTGTAATGAGCTTTATCAATTCATGACGTTCAGTTGAGTGGGTTAATCGTCCTCGTTGAAACCCCAAAGCGCATCTGCTTTTTTTTGAGTACAAGTAAGGCGGCTGTTTCTGCTAACGCTTTGTCTTTACGATTAAGCTCTTTTTGAAGCTGCTTAATTTCTTGTCTGAGCTGTTTACTGTCTGATTTTACGGGCTTCGTTGAAGGCCCTTTAGCAAAATCTTGCTTCCATTGTTTAATATGATGTGGGTAAAGCCCCTTAGCACGGCAATATTCATTAAGAGCTGCTTCATCTAAACTAGCACATTCAATAATGGCGTTAAGCCTTTCTTCTAAGCTCCAGTCATGAGGGCGTTTTTCTGTTGTCATGTGACTACCATTATTTTTAGTTTCAAGTTCATGGTTTTTAGCAAGCGCGATCCATCGTTGTAAGGTTGAATAACCGATACCTAAATCAAGCGCAATATCTTCTAAGCGAACATCATCACATTGAGATAATGCTTTTTCAACAGCTTGAACTTTAAATTCATGTGTAAATCGACGTCTCATTTTATCTGCCTCTATTAAAAGTTAGAAGCGACAACTATCCTGACACAGTGGGACTTACATCAACTGAGGTTCATATCGAGGGGATGGGCGCAAAACCCCGAGTTGCTACGAAAAGGTAAATTATTAATGACCACTACAAAGCGACCTCTTGGTATAATTGTCTGTGTTAGCCAATTGTATTTGCACTACCGAGCTGAAAACACCTCAATCGTTACCCCACCAAAGGAGCCGATAACTTCTGATACCGCTTTGTCTGATCGTATTTTTCTTTGTGATTTAGCATCAAAATCAGTTAAAGCTTTAAGCTTAAGCTCATTACTTTGAATTATGATTATAGGCATTGGTGCTGTTACTGTTTTTATTCCAGCATCAAAGCGTATATTTGCTGCCGGTTGTACGCGAACCTGCCGGCGTATCCTAAGCAGCTCCCCAGGAGTTTGCTTAATTCTATTAATCAATTGCTCAAGAGGTACGCGGTATTCAGGCCCCGATCTATCAAATTCCTCTTCAATTTTAAGTAAAAGGTCTTTTTTAACCGGCTTTGATAGCGAGTCCTTTCTTTGCCAGGCAAAGCGAATTGATTGAATGTTTTGCTCTGAATAACACCGAATATGCCTATATAGGTGCATAGTCATAATACCAGGGCACTCTGCGCGAAGCGCTTCAAACCGGTCTTGCCTTGTTTCATACGTTTGAATGATATGGTTTTCGATATCCGTTTTTGCCGCGTTTATTTTATCCACCAGCTCAGGGATAGTAATGCTTGTTGGGTTTTGGGCAGGGGAGAGCCAAATAACGCCGACAGTGCGCCGCGCTGATTTTTGTGAATAGCCTGGTTGAATGTAAAGGTCTTGGTAGCAGGAAGCCGCGAGTTCAACAGCCTTATGTCCGGTATGTTCTTCTGCTGCAATATATTTAACCGGTTCGCTTTCCATTCCCTTTGAGGTGCAGGGTAGTGGGTAGGCAAGGGCGGCCAATGGTTGCGTATGTGTGAGGATTGTATTGAGAGAACGGATATTGTTTTTCAGCTCATCAAATCGATCAGTAATAAAATGCATAGTATGGTTCATTATTTGTTGTGAAAGCACAGAGTACAGTTAATAGCCTAAGACTAGACCATCATGCAATATAATGGAAGTTAACCATGTAGTTCTTTTAATATTAACTTTTGTGGTACTGCTTTGGCTGGCCCCGCCCTGAGATTAGGATGAGAAAGAGAGAGAAAAAGAGAGAAAAAATAGAAAAGGCAATGAGGTTGGCTGAGAAGGAGTTCGGGGTTAAGGGTTTGTTTATTACAAACCCTTATTTTGCATGATGGTCTAGCCTATCATGCATTGGAAAGTGTGCCGCTTTATCTAATATCAGATTGTTTTTTTCTTTGCTTTACGTACTCTAATATTTCCTTTATTGGCACTACTTTTCGCTTTTTTTCCTTGGTAGAAAATATAAATATCACAATGAATCCGACTATTAGCAACGCGTAGGCAGCTACATCACTCTTAGTTTTAAAGTTTAAATATAAAGACAATAAGCCTCCAACAATAAACCAGATCATAAAGTACATGAAGGTTCTTATGTTATAGAGCGTACTTATTGCTGTTAAATCACCCTTGAGCTCAATATCAGGTATGTGATCATATTTACCGTTTTCAGTAGTTATGCCAACAATTGTTCGCTTCAAGTTTTTACCATCTTTAACTTCCAAATAATCAAGTTCAAACTCTTTGCCAACCCCATCAACCAAATGTCGATTTATTACATCAGGCACTTGCACATTACCGTACCTTACGCTGTCTATCTCCAAATAATCATATATATTTAGCGTTGTTTTATTCGTTTTAAAGGTGTGACTTACTGTTATATCCGTTAATTTACCTTTTAATTTTTGCATTCAAATTCCCTTATTTTTAGTGCGCGATTGTCGCTATGAATAATCCTATTGCTTACCTTAACAGTTATTTCATTTTAAATAGCGGTACATTTTCTTCTATCCATTTAAAATGAGCCGGATAGCGGCCTTTTTCTATAAACTCCCCACCATTTCTCAACCCTTTTTCGGTTAGCTGATGCGTACCGTTGATTTCTGTTAAATACCCATACTCAACCATTTTATCCAAGAACTCCGAAGTTTTGAGTCCGTGCTTTTTCGCTAACTTTGATGAAGTTAGGCGCTCACTGTTGATTAGCTCTAGCTTGTTACAGGTAGGCGTACCAACGTCTTCGCTTACAGATAGGCTGTTGGTTGCCTCAAGAATTGCGTTTCGTACTGCCTCAATTTGATAGCTTTTTTGGGCCTTGAATCTAACCAACTTTAAATCAGCTCCCTGGCAGGCATTGTTTAAAAACAAATCTCTTTCTTGGGCTCTTTTGCTATTATGTGACTTATCATCGAGCTCTATTACACAAATAACTTCCATTGTACTCATGTTACATAGTACAAAATCAAAATGCTTAGCTGCTATCTTATTAAAAGCAGTTTGCCAAGATGAACGCTGCTTAGTAGCTTTAGTTTTAAGAACATCTGCTACTCTAACTTTACCGTAAATACGGTAGTTATTAGAAATGGCTTGCTCTAAAACCCCAAGGAAAGAGCGCTCAGCTGGCGTAAATAAAGGGCCTATTTTGGTGTAGTCAGGGCTGCCAGAGCCGGTCTTTTCGATCCCAGAAAGTGCTATTGCAATAAAAACAAATACAGCAATAATAAAAACAATCAATGTTAAGCTCATACGGTTATACCCCCTTTTATTAATATAGGCTAAAGTGATTATCCATCATTTCTAAGGTTAATAGGAGGGGATGGGCAACAAACCCCTAATTGAAAAGTATAAATTTAAAAGTGGCAAAGAAAAGCTGCTTATGTTGGTCGCTCTAGCTGCTGCCGCTTATGGCCTTTTAGGTTTGACCAGAGAATATCAAGAAGGTGGGATTAGCTTGTATATAATCCCTGCTTTTATTGCCATTGCGATCGGAGCGTGGAGCCTAACCAAGCTGCTGAATAAACCGATAGAAATTGATAAAGATAAAAACAAAGAAAATAAGTAACAGTGTTAAATAGTAGTACCCTCCTAAAGTAAGTAAACCAAAGCCTAATTTTTTAATTGGGCTTTTTTCAACTACACAGTTAGCGCAATAATAATGTAGAGAGTAATAATTGTGAAAATAACAAAGTATACATATATAGGTTTGGCTTTAAGTGCCTTGCTAAGCGGTTGTCACTCAAGCGACAGTGATATTTACGCATGGTGATTTAAACAACCAACAGGTGACTTTCACAAAGCGCGTGTCACATTTAGTGGAGTTTGAGTTCGATTCATCTGAGTTACCATTCAATGCTGCAGAGGTTGTTGAGCCGCATGCTCGCTACCTTATAGCCAATCCAGATAATAAAGGTAGCGATCCAAGGTAACGCGTCTAGTGAAGGCGGTAGGGGTTACAACTACAATTTGGGTAAAGAAAGAGCAAACGCAGTCAAGGGGCTTTTTTTAGAGCTTGGTGTAGATGAGAAGCAACTAGTTGTACTTTCAGTAGGTGAGCGACACAACAACTTCATTCCCAAAAGAACCGTAATGCAAGGTTATTAGAGCGTCTTTTTGCTGCACGGAGTGGGTGGTTTTGAGATAATCACCCCATGACTAAAGCCAAAGAGTATTTTTAATGCTGATTAAACAGCAAGTAGTTTTTCAATATAAATCCACTAAAAATAAGTATTTTTTTTATATTTTAATGGTTTTATTTTATTTGTGGTTAGAGGTTTCTTTTAATTACTTTGTAGTATCAACCGCTTCCGATCTTGCTGTCACAACTGACGAATTGAAATTTATAGAGCTGTTTGGCCGATTTCTAAGTTGCATTGGTTGCTTGGTATTGCTGTCTCGAAGAATTAAACCAAGTGGGAGCGCGGCTAAATATTGTGCTAAGTTTTTTATTATGGCCGCACTCGCTATCCCTACCGTTTATTTTGGACAAAAATTACTAATAGATACTTTAAGTAGTATGGCTAGCGGCGATGATCGTATGAAAGCCGTGCAAAGTGATTTGGTCAAAGGCTCCTTTATAGTTGCCGGTACTCCCCTTAACATTACCAAGAAAATCAATGCGGCATTGTTGCCAGCTTTTTATTATTCTAACTCCACTCCTTTTGTCTTGAGTGACATGCACTTAACTGAAATTACAAAGCAAAAGCAATCAAAGCTTTTAAGCAAAATGTATAGTCAATTTAGTGGCCTGAATAGTAAGCTTGATGAAAAATACCAGCAGTATGTAGAGCTTAACAAAAGTGTTGATCAACTAAATGTAGCTTATGATGAAAAAATCAACAAAACCAAAGCGGCGGTTGATACATACTGGGAAAAATTAAAATTAACAGAAAATAAGGCATGGGAAACTTACCGCGCTACAATAAAAGAAATTAGTAATGAAAAGTTAGATGCTGATTTAATGAATAAGTTAGACAGTGGTTTTAGGTCATATCGGCATGGCGGCTCGTATTCTTTTTTTAAAAAATACGAGCATTTCACCAAGGAAACGGTGTTAAAAGGGACAACTCCACAAGACTGGCAAAATGGTATTTATTTGCCCCCAAAGATATGGGGAGGTGTTGATGTGGCCGCTGCAAAGCGATTTTACCATAAGCGGTACAGGGCTTTGTTACGCGAAGCTAAAACAGGTTTTTTTGATGAAATAAAGGATAAGCAAAACTTTATTACTCAAGATAAAGTGAAAAGCCAAATAAAAGAAAAACTGGCTTCGATAATGACTAACAACATTGATGTAGAGCAGGTAAACATTGATGATAAGCAAGGTTTTGAAAATAGCTTGCTTAAATCACTATATGAGGCGAAGGAAACCGCGATATTAAAGGGCTCAGGTGGCGTCCCTCTAGGACTTAATAAAGTAGGCTTTGTGGCGTATTCTATTGAACAGTCACCTTTGAACTTACCATTTACATTAAGCACCAAGCAATCGGCTTTGTTGTTTAGTGACTACTCGCAGGAAAATTTTAACGCTATTGTGGCCACTCCTGTAACTGAATCAAGTATTGATAATATTATTTCAGCTTTAAACTCTCCCCCCAGTAGTTTTGAAAACCAAAGCGAAAACAGCCAAATAGGAACCAATCATTTTAAAGCGTTGTTGGTTATACCTTTCGCTATTTCGATAAGTCTCTTCTTGATCATAATGCTTAGTTTTGATTTGTTACTGCATATCAATAGATACAGTCAAATCAATTTCGCAAAGAGAACCGAATCACGCAAAATATACAATAAGCCCTTTTACTATGCTCAAATGAACCCTAGGGTAGCTTTGCTAATAACTATGCTAGCTACTTTGTGTCTTATCAGTTATTTGCACTCTGAGTGGCCGGTGAAGTTTGCTTTTGAAAAAGTGTGCAGCTTTGTTATGGCTATTCTTGAAGGCATTTATTACATTGGTGAAAGTACAAATGGCTACATCAGCATAAAGGAATTGTTTGAACCATTAATTGAATACTTAGAAGCGTTGGATGATCTTGTTTTTCCAAAGTAGATTTTAAATTACATAACAAGTACGTCCAAGACTAATGAAGTACATGGGGTTTTGCGGCCATCCCCTCGATATGAACCTCAGTTGATGTAAGTTATTGAAAAACTTTGCGCCCCCTAACTTTAAGTATAGATCAAAAAATTTAAAACGTTTTGATAATTGTTTAACACTCAAATTACTGTTTAAGAAACAGGCTTAAGGTTAATTTCGAGGGGATGGGCAACAAACCCCTAGGAGGTGTCTATTAGCTCATTTAGGGCAAATGTAGTGAAATTTTTAAAATCATTACTGGCTTCTTCTTATCAACTCATTTTGACGTAATATTGCTAAGGTATCCGAAGGTGTGACTTGCCACGCGCCCGACAATCTGCGTAAAGTAAAAACACCTAATTCAAGTCTATCTTCGGGTGATAAAAAGTGATGTAAGTGTCGGCCAGCGACTGAAATAGTGACAGCAGCCCCCTGTGCACCATTATTATAAACTGCAATCCCTTTGTTTTTATTCTCGCCATGAAATGAAGCTTTTACTTCGCTTTTCAAGCCAAACAACACGCCGCACAACCCGGTTAACTCGCTTTTAGTCAGCTGTATTATTGTTTTATTTGCCCAGTCTGGTGATTCACCAGGGGAGTTAATGGTGGTCATTTCAATACTTAACGTCTGCAAGCCAAGCCGACTAGATGTGTACTGAACGTTCATAGCTGTGCGCTTTAATGGATCTGGATGCCTATCAGCATAAAATGTAAGTGTTTCACCAAAATTGTTCTGTTGTGACATTCTTCCCCCTAAATATCTAAGCGTTTACTTGCTGCTCTTAGGCGTTCATCACCCCTAAAGTCATATTTTTGCGTTGTTGCTAAGCTTGCATGGCCCATTGCATCTTTAACTGTAATTAGATCTTCGCCGTTCTCTAGCATTGACGAAGCGAATGTCCTTCTTAGGTCATGCGGGGCACACTTTTCTATACCGGCCTCGACAGATCTACTATTTAAAATATGGTAAATTGCCTGGCTAGTCATGCGCTCTGAGGTAACATCATCGTACCTGCGAATACGACTAAATAGCGGCCCCGGAATATCACTTCTCACTTCCTCAACCCAGCTTTCAAGCCTTTGAAATGCGCCATCTGGCAAGTACGCCATGCGCTCTTTATTACCTTTACCTAGCACTTTTAGCGAGCGGTTATGCCGGTTATAATGAGCAAAATCAAGGGATACAACTTCAGCTCTTCGTAATCCGCACCCGACTAAAACAGATAAAATAGCGCTATCTCTAACCCCAATAGCAGACTTATCACTTTCACATGTGAAAAATAATTTCTTCACTTCAGCAGGGGCCAGGGCTCTACCTTTGGGTATCCTTGACCCTCTAACCGATTTAACTAACTTGATATGTTGGTAAGTGTCAGTGCTAATAAGCTTAAGTGTCCACGCCTCTACGGCTACACCTTTTATTGCCGCCAAGTAATTATTTATAGTGGCCGGTGCTTTTCCCGCATCAGTGAGCATGGTCAAAACTGCCTGTACATGGTGCCGCTCAAGCATACCCCAAGGGCAGGTTCTTAAATCATGGTAACCCATCATTTTAGCGATGTTGTTTAAAAACGACCTCATGGCTAGCCGGCTACTTTCAGCCCTTAAGCCCATTAAGTATGAAACTGCAGGGTTTTTTTCAATACCATTTACACCAGTGCCCGCAGCCTCCGCACTTAACACTTCAAAAGTACGCTCTGCAGGGAGAAATGTGACTTCGGTATTTCCATCTTTGTTTTGTTCGTGCATTTTTGATGCCTCAAAGTAACTTTGTGCTTTTGCTCCATACTAAGTTTAAGTTTGTGTGTTTAGAACAACCCTAAATAATGAAGTACGGGCATATTATCTGTGTTTATTTTACTCAGTATCACCGGCTAAATTACAGCTTCTAATTTTAAATTCTGATGGTGTTGACTCGATATTTATTATATCACAGGCTCTACTTTCTAAAAGGGTCATTTTAATAAGTAGGTGCTAGTGGGTTATCTATTTTTTATACCGAATCGAATGTATTTTTGGCTATTGTTTTTCCACAGCTTAAATAGTACTATTTATAGTATAAATAGTACTAGGGTATATGTATGAGAGTTTTAGTTACTGGCGGCATGGGTTACATAGGTAGCCACACATGTATTGCATTACATGACGCAGGTATTACACCTGTTATTTATGATAACTTGTCTAATGCAAGTGCGCAGGTACTTGACCAACTCGAAAAGATTACGGGTACTCGGTTTGAGTTTATTTTGGGCGACATACAAGACGAGCAACAGTTTAAGCTCGCTCTAAAACATACTAAAGCCGAAGCTGTATTTCACTTTGCGGCTTTAAAAGCCGTTGGCGAATCTACCGAGCAACCACTGCGCTATTATCAAAATAATGTGTCGGGCACATTAAGTATGTTACAAAGCATGCAAGAAGCCGATGTTAACCACATTATATTTAGCTCATCGGCCACTGTGTACGGCGAGCCAGATTACCTCCCTATTGACGAAAAGCACCCTATACGCGCTACTAACCCATATGGTTGGACTAAAGTCATGGTTGAGCAAGCTATGCAAGACGTATGTAATGCCAATAGTCAATTTATGGGCATAGCGCTGCGTTACTTTAACCCTGTAGGTGCGCACCCAAGTGGTTTATTAGGTGAAAGCCCCAATGGTATTCCTAATAACTTAATGCCATTTATTGCTCAAACAGCGGTAGGTAAACGCGAGGTGGTTAATATTTTTGGTGACGACTACGACACCGAAGATGGCACAGGCATGCGCGACTATATTCATGTTTTAGATTTAGCTAAAGGCCATGTAGCGGCATTTATGCAGCATAAAACAGATACCGCTTTTCATGCTTACAACCTAGGCACAGGCCAAAGTTATTCAGTGCTTGATATGATTAAGGCATTTAGTGCATCAGCCAATAAAGATATTCCGTATAAGAGTGCACCGCGCCGAGCAGGCGATATTGCCTGCAACTACGCCGATGCCACAAAAGCGAAAAATACACTTAACTGGCACGCAGAACTAACACTTAGCGATATGACCAACGATACATGGCGCTGGCAAACTAATTACCCTCGTGGGTTGGAGAGTTAACATGGCTTTATTAGAAAGTACTCACAGACGTAAAAACCCACTAACGGGTCGTTGGGTGTTAGTGTCACCGCATCGTAATAACCGCCCATGGTTAGGCGCAACAGAAGCTGTAAATGAAAGCGCACTGCCTAAGCACGATGAAAGCTGCCCACTTTGCCCAGGTAACACCCGTGCAAATGGCGACAGCAATCCAGATTACGAATACACGCATGTATTTAGCAATGATTTTGGCGCACTGACACCTAATGCCAGCGACCAATCTCAAAGCTTAGAGTCAGACAGCGATTTATTTATTGCCGATGAAGCAAGCGGCGAATGCCGTGTAATTTGCTTTTCGCCAGAGCATAACAAAACATTACCTGAGCTAGAGCTCGACGCCCTGTATGAAGTAGTAAAAACCTGGAAAGAAAACTACACTGAACTTGCACAGCACTATGAATGTGTACACGTTTTTGAAAACAAAGGGGAAATCATGGGGTGCTCGCAACCTCATCCACACGGCCAAATATGGGCTCATTCGCACTCATCTACCGAAATAGAAGCAGAAGATACACAGCAACTTGCCTATTATAAAAAGCATGGCAGCGCAATGCTTGCCGATTACGCGCAAAAAGAACAAGCAGATCAAACACGTGTTGTATTTGAAAACGCACACTGGCTTGTTGTTGTCCCGTTTTGGGCTGCTTGGCCGTTTGAAACAATACTATTAACTAAAGATAATATTCAAAATTTTAGCCAGCTAAACGATATACAAATAAATACACTCGCACAAGCACTTAAAGTATTAACCACTAAATACGACAACGTATTTAATTGTAGCTTCCCGTATTCTATGGGATGGCACAATGCACCGGCTAATCGTGGCTCAGATGAGCAACATTGGCGCTTGCACGCCCATTTTTATCCGCCGCTACTTCGCTCAGCTACCGTGAAAAAACACATGGTTGGCTACGAAATGCTAGCCGAAAGTCAGCGCGACTTAAGCGCAGAAACCGCCGCTTCTATTTTACAAGCAGCCAGTACCACACACTATAAAAATACAGCAGGACACACAAATGAAGCTTAACGAATTCCAACAACAATTTTTGTCACTGTATGACGTGCCTGCTCAAGGTATTGCAGCCGCTCCAGGGCGTGTAAACCTAATTGGTGAATTTACCGACTACAACGACGGTTTTGTTTTACCGTGCTCGTTAGAGTTTCGTACTCAAGTTATGTTTAAAGAGCGCGACGATAACATTATCACTGTGCATTCTTTAAATTACCCAGGCGAAAAAGACAGCTTTAGTGTTGATGAAGCAATCAGCGAAGGACAATCGCAATGGGGTAACTATATTCGTGCAGTATCATTTGTATTAAAGCGTGCGGGCCATACTTTACGCGGCGCCGATTTACTTATCGACAGTAACTTACCGCAAGGCAGTGGCTTGTCGTCATCGGCTGCGCTAGAAGTTGCTGTTGGTGGTATGTTTAACCATATTGCACAACTTGGTTTAAGCGAAGAAAAAATAGCATTACTAGGCCAAGAAGCCGAAAACGACTTTATGCATTGCCAATCGGGCATTATGGATCAGCTTATTTCGGCAAAAGGCGAAAACGGCCATGCTCTTTTAATTGACTGTGAAAACCTAGCAACCGAGTCTGTAAAAGTTCCAGATGACTTAAATATTGTTATTGTTAACTCTAACTACCCTCGTAAATTGGTAGATAGCGAATACAACCAACGTCGTGTTGACTGTGAGCAAGCAGCTGCAAAAATGAATGTAGCAACACTTCGTAAAGCAACCATGGCCACGCTTGAAGCAACAAAAGACGCATTGAGTGAAAACGAATACAAGCGTGCACACCATGTAATTAGCGAAAATGACCGTGTAATTGCAGCAACTAAAGCGCTGCAAAATAACGACATTGACGCGCTACGTGAGCTAATGGCTGCATCGCACCAGTCGCTTAAGCATTACTTTGAAGTAACCGTACCAGCGACCGATGGCCTAGTAGAAATTTGTAAAGAAGCCATGGGCGATCGCGGTGCAGTACGTATGACCGGAGGCGGCTTTGGTGGTGCTATTGTATGTTTATGTCGTGATGCAGAAGTGCCACTAATTAAAGCAGCGGTTGAGCAGCATTACTTTGAACGCTTTAACTTAAATGCCGACATTTACGTATGTTCAGCGGGTTCAGGGTTACAAATTACGTCTTTTTAAATAAAGTTAAGGAATAAGCATGGCAAAGGTTAATTGGGGAATTATTGGGTGTGGCAATATTGCTCACACCTTTGCTAAAAGCATTGCGCATTGCGCTGATGCTCAGCTTATTGGCGCAGCATCGACTAGCGAGCAGCGCGCAAAAGAGTTTTCAACACCGTACAATATTAAAGGTTATAAGTGCTATCAAGCTCTTATGCAATGCCAAAATATTGATGCTATTTATATAGCTAATACGCATGAGCAACATTTTAAAACGATAGCGCAGTGCTTAACACACAATAAGCATGTACTAAGCGAAAAACCAATTACTGTTAATGCTCAGCAATTGGAAAGCCTCACCGAGCTTGCAAAGCAGAAAAATTGCTTTTTAATGGAAGGCGTTTGGATGCGTTTTTTACCGGCAATAGTAAAATTACAGCAACTCCTAAGCGAAGATATTATTGGTAATGTACATAGCGTGAATGCGAACTTTAGCTTACCTGGCAGCTTTGCAAGCACGCATCGTTTAATGAACCCTACAACAGCGGGTGGCGCCCTGCTAGATTTAGGTATTTACCCTATTTCTATTGCTGATGTGGTATTTAATAAAGCCCCAGAACAAATCAAATCTTTTGTACACAAAAGCATAACCGGTGTTGATGAGCGAAGCACTGCTATAGTTGATTACGGTAACGGACAGTTTGCATCTCTTGCTAGTGCACTCCAACAAAGCGGCCCAACTGAGGCATGTATTAATGGTGAGCTTGGCTTCATTCGCATTCCTGAATTTGTAGGCGCTCAATCTATAGAACTCCATATATATGGCCAAGACTCGCAACACTTTGAATACGGCTTTAGTGATGATGAAAACTTTAAGTTTGAAATTGCACATGTTACGCAGTGTATATTACAAAAACAGACGCAAAGCACCGTGTTACCACTAAGTACTAGCTTACGAGTTATAAACATAATGGATACCTTACGGGCACAATGGCAACTGAAATATAACTACGCTATTGAGTCGGCTGAACTGACAAAATAAAAACACACAACAAGGACACACAATGACACACGCACTCAAAGCGCTTTCAAAAGCTATATTACTCGCTACGTGCAGTTTATCTGCCAGTGTAACCTTTGCTGAGTCTAATAAACCAGAGCAACTATATCCTCCAATCACTAGCGAAGTACTCCCAGAGCTTGCAGCCAAAGGTAGCTATAATGTAGGAGTGCAAACACTTGATTTAGTTAACCCTGAGCAATTTGACCCAGCTACACAAGGTCAAAATGATCGTCCTCTAAAAGTCGAGGTATGGTATCCGGCTGCAAATACAGCACAAACGCCGCTTACCAGCTACACCGATCAAACTCGCTCAGGTAAAAAATTTACTCTGCAAGCCGATGCTATGCGCGATGTAGCCATTAATAATAAAGAGCATTACCCTGTTATTGTACTTTCTCACGGCTATACTGGCTATCGCACCATTATGTACTACCTTGGTGAGCATTTAGCCTCGAATGGCTACATTGTTGTAGCAATTGATCATACCGACTCAACCAATGCTGATGTTGATTTTAAAAACGCACCATTTTCGGGCTTTTTTAGCACGCTCATAAATCGCTCGCGCGATCAGCAATTTGTTATTAATTACTTTAACGAGCAAAAAAACTTTGCAAGCAAGCAAGTAGATAGCAAAAACGCTGGCGTAATTGGTTACTCAATGGGTGGCTATGGCGCGGTAAATACCATTGGTGGTTGTTATGCTTTTAATGAGCAAACTACGGCTATGTTTACGGGTATGAAAGACCCAGCTCAAATTAAAAAAGTACAACAATTACTAAACAGCTGTGCTGGTGGGCAATACCAAAATCCAAAAGTAGACCCACGTATAAAAGCGATGGTGGCCTTTGCGCCTTGGGGCGGACAGCACGATATATTTGATACCAAAGCGATGGGAAATATTAAAGTACCTTCGCTTTATATATCCGGTAGTTTAGATGATATATCAGGGTATGAAGGTATTAAAAGTCTTTATAACCAAACGGGCAGCGAAAATAAGTACATGCTTACTTACAAAAATGCACGCCATAATATTGCACCGCACCCAGCTCCAGCTATTGCACAAAGTAGTAGTGAGTTAGATATAGGTCATTACTACGAGTCATCGTGGTCTATGCGCACGCTAAACGAAATCAATAAACACTTTGTACTTGCTATGATGGATTGCCACGTAAAAGGTATCGCCAGCGAATGTAAATACTTAGATTTACCACAAAGCGGCGACCAAGCTGTTGTTGATGGCAAGCCACTGCCACAGTGGCGTGGGTTTGATAATCGTTTTTCTACCGGTATGGACTGGCAACAAACAAGTCCTCACAGTAAGTAGTGAAAATTCAAAGCTGCTTTTTGTTTAAATAGTCGTGTTCACACTTAAAAATCCTCTAAAGTAAAACAGCTTTTATATAAGAAACTTATCTATAAAAACAAGCATATTTTACTTTTATACAAATATTTTAAGAAAAACCATTGCCATTAGCTAGCGTTAAAGGCAATCTAGTTATATATAAGATAAATAATATTAATAATTATGTCTAAATACATACTATCGATTGATCAAGGCACCACAAGCTCTCGGGCCATTTTGTTTACAAAGGATGCTGACGTTTTTGGTACAGCACAACAAGGGTTTTCTCAGCACTTTCCAAAAAATGGTTGGGTAGAGCACGACCCTTACGATATTTGGCAAACAGTGCTTAGTACTAGCCGTGAAGTGTTAACTAAAAACAATGTGAAGCCTGAAGAAGTTATTGCCATTGGTATAACTAATCAACGCGAAACTACCTTGGTGTGGAATAAAAAAACAGGAAAAGCTATTTACAATGCAATTGTTTGGCAAGATCGCCGCACCAGTGATTACTGCGAAAGCTTAAGTACAAATGATTTTTGCCAAACTATAAGCGACAAAACAGGCTTGATACTCGACCCGTACTTTTCCGCCACTAAAATCCGTTGGATTTTAGATAACGTGGAAGGTGCTCGCGAACAAGCGCTTGCCGGCGAGCTTGCTTTTGGGACAGTTGATACTTATTTACTTTGGCACCTAACCGGTGGGAAAGAACACCGTACTGATGCAACGAATGCATCGCGCACCATGTTATTTAATATCCATACTCAACAGTGGGATCCAGAATTACTCGATTTATTTGAGGTTCCAGAATCCATGCTGCCAGAAGTGATGGACTCAGCAGATGAATTTGGTTCAACGAGTGATAATATTTTTGGTTCGCCAATCCGTATCTGTGGTATTGCAGGTGACCAACAAGCCGCACTTGTAGGTCATGCATGCTTCGAACAAGGAATGGCAAAAAGCACCTATGGTACAGGTTGCTTTCTCATGCTTAATACCGGTGAAAAAGCACTTACTTCTGAAAATCGTTTGTTAACCACTGTTGCATATCGCTTAAATGGCAAATCAACTTATGCTATTGAAGGCAGTATTTTTATGGCTGGCGCAACCATGCAGTGGATTGTTGAAGGCTTGAAACTACTAAGCCATGCTGGTGAAAGTGAGTCGATAGTAAAAGATGTACCACTGGATCATGGCGTATTCCTAGTTCCTTCATTCACAGGGCTTGGCGCTCCGTATTGGGATCCTAATGCGCGTGGCGCTATTTTAGGCCTCACACGTGACTCAGGTATTAGCACCATCGTTGCCGCAGCGTTGCAATCGGTAGGTTATCAAACTAAAGATTTACAAAAGGCGATGGAGCGTGATGGTTTGCGCCCAAGTGTACTGCGTGTTGATGGTGGTATGGTTAAAAATAATTGGGCAATGGCGTTTTTATCAAATATTTTAGGTGCGACAGTTGAGCGTCCTACAGTAAGCGAAACAACTTCTCTAGGTGTCGCTTACTTAGCAGGTCTTCAAGCAGGGGTTTACGAGTCAACAGAGCAATTATCTAAAATGTGGACATGTGATCACCGTTTCGAACCAACAATGAGCGTCGACGAACGTAACGAGCTATATGCAAAATGGCAGCACTGTGTTGCTCAAGTTTGCTTAACTAATGATAGTTGTGACCAGTAAATTCAATGTTTTCATATGATTAATAGAAGGTGAGCGGTGAAATTAGCAGATAATGAATATGACTTACTCGTCATCGGTGGTGGCGTAAACGGCACAGGCATAGCAGCTGATGCTGCAGGAAGAGGGCTTAAAGTACTTTTGTGCGAACAGTCTGATTTAGCTTCTGCAACATCTTCAAATAGTTCCAAGCTGATCCATGGTGGACTGCGCTACCTAGAGCATTACGAATTTAGATTAGTAAAAGAAGCGCTAGCTGAGCGTGAAGTACTTCTAAAAAATGCTCCCCACATTATGTGGCCACTTACTTTTAGATTACCACATCAGAAACATCTGCGCCCAGCTTGGATGATTCGGATTGGTCTGTTTATGTACGATAACTTGGCTAAACGGGTTACCTTGCCTGCGTCTAAAAGTATAAAATTTGGCGAACATAGTGTATTAGAGCCTACAATCACTAAAGGCTTTGAATATGCGGATGGGTGGGTTGATGACTCTCGTTTAGTCATTTTAAATGCATTAGCCGCTCAAGAAAGAGGCGCTGTTATTGCCACACAAACAAAATGCGTGAAAGCGCACCGCGAGCAAGGCACATGGCAAGTAACCCTAGAACAGCAAGAGACTAAACAGCACTATGATATTTCAGTTAGAGGTATTGTAAATGCTGCAGGCCCTTGGGTTGCTAAATTGTTTGATGAAACACTTGAAGAAAAATCGCCACAAAATATTCGCCTTGTAAAGGGCAGTCATATTGTTGTACCGCGTATTCATGATGAATCACATGCTTATATTTTACAAAATAAAGATAATCGCATTGTGTTTGTGTTGCCATTTGAGGATGATTATTCTCTAATTGGTACTACCGATGTTGAATATAATGGTGCTGCACAGGATGTAAAAATAAGTGACGAAGAAATCGATTATCTTATCGATATTACTAATAACTACTTTAAAAAGCTTATTAAACGTGAAGATATAGTACATACCTTTTCTGGGGTAAGGCCATTACTTGATGACGAGTCGGTTAATGCACAGGCTGTTACTCGGGACTATAAATTAGAACTTTCAAGTGACGGTCAGCGCACGCCGTTACTGAGTGTATTTGGCGGTAAAATTACCACTTATCGAAAACTTGCAGAAGCAGCAATTAATAAGCTTGAAAGCTTTTATCCGCAAATAGGCAAACCATGGACGAAACATAATGTTTTGCCCGGTGGTGATTTTAGCTCTGTAAAAACACTTAAAAAACAATTAAAATCAAGCTATAAGTGGTTACCAGAGGTACTCTTAAATCGTTTGATACGTACTTATGGTACGCGTGCTGTAAATGTTTTAGGTGGCACAAAGCAGTTGAGTGATTTAGGTCAAAACTTCGGTCATAATTTATATGCGGCAGAAGTGGATTATCTATTGAATTATGAATGGGCTAATAGTACAAGCGACATATTGTGGCGACGCACAAAGCTAGGACTACGTTTCAATCCTGAACAAATTACTACACTTAATCACTATATTGAGTACAGCAAGTCAGCTAAAAGTGCTTAATAACATGCAGTCATATAGCCCCTCATAATAGAGGGGCTATTCTTTCATCTCTAAATTAAATAAATAATTAAAGCCACTAAGCGTCGCTGCTTTAACATCAACCCCAATACTCTTAACACCGATTTGCTTCAGTGCTGTAATAAAACATTTATTAAGTTGCTCTGTACCAATAACTACTACTTGCGTATCACTTAATAATTGCCATTCGCTAGCATGGCGAGATGCTCTTACATCGCTGCCAATTAAGACGCCCGATAAATATGCTTTTGCTTGTACTGGAGTTAAATCCTTTGAAAGTTGACGAGTACGCACACTAAAAATACCATGCGCCAAGTTCCCGTTATCACTACCTAAAGTAAGCTCACAACCTTGTTCAAATGATTCCCAGTCAAACTCTCCTTTTGCGCAATCGTTAGGAATTAAAACACTTTGATTACATAATAAATCGTATAATTCACCGGTCATTGCTGTTTTAAAGCATATTATTTCACCGCGGTCTAATAACACCCACTTTGTATGGGTACCCGGCAAACAAAGTAGCACTTTAACATGCTGGTATTCGGGGTTTTCTTTTAAAAACCCCAAAATTTGAAGTTCTTCACCACGCATTACGTCAAATAAATTATTTTTTAGCATGCACTTTGTACCAGGTAACGCCTTTATAGTAAGTCCCGCATAACTAAAACTCACTGCTAAATTAAGTAACTCTTCAGGGTTAATTGGACACTCTAAATAAGGCGTTACATGCCAGCCAATATTCGAGGTGATCTGCCCTGAAATATAAATAGGTAAACTGCCATACTCTTGCTCCCAGTCACCAACTGTATCAACTAAGGTTTGCCCAAAGTGTTGGCTAGCTTTTACTACGCCGGGTCCGTCGCGTTGCGCTAATAACTTAAATGTTGATTGCGTTTGTACTTCACATAAATAAGCACGTAAATGGCTCGTTCCCCAGTCAACAGCAATAAAAGATGGTGAAGCAGTCAAGTTTTAAAGCCTCCCGCCGTCAATTTTAATACTTTGCCCGGTGATCATACTACTTTCATCTGCAGCTAAAAATAGTGCTAAATTTGCAACATCCTCAGGTGTAACTAATTTTTTTAATGCCATAGCTGCCATCCATTTTACTTGTTCTTCCTCAGTAAACCAGCTTGCTAGTTGCCGCTTTGTGGCGACCCAACCAGGTAAAATAGCGTTTACTCGAATACCAAATTCACCATAATCTCGAGCTAATGCTTTAGTCATTCCTATGATACCCGCTTTAGCGGTTACATAGCCTGCCATTTGGGGTTGCCCCATAATAGCGTTAATAGAGCTAAAATTTATTATGCTACCTGAGTTCTCTTTTTGCATAAAAGACATTGCGACTTGAGAGGCAAAAAAGGCTGGATTTAAATTTATTTGTAAGCATTGTTCCCAATCATTAACCGTAACTTCTTCACTTGCTTGGCGACGATCGTTTGCTACGTTATTAACTAGTACATTAATATTACCAAGAACTAAACTCGCATCAACTAGTGACTTTTGCAGAGCATATGAGTCTGTTACATCGACTTGTCTATACCATAAATTAGCCTCTGGGAGGCTGTTAATAAGCACTCGTGCGGAGTCATCATCTATATCTATAAATGCCACTTTAGCATCCTGCTTAGCAAACGATTCAACCATTGCCTTTCCGATGCCTGAAGCACCGCCAGTAATAAAGATAACTTTACCTCTAAGGCTATGATATTGGGCTAAGGTGTTCAAATTAGATTCTCCATACAGTGTATATTCACTCCTATTTAACACCATAATAAATCTATAATGAACCAAGCAGAGCTTTTATCACTGTGTTAAACATTTACTAATAAAAGTTTATAGCATATCTATACGTACATTAATATGATATATGCTATATAATAAAGTAATATCTCAACTCGGAATCCTGCGTAATGAAAAGCCAACCTCGTCAAAATTTAACGCAACAACTCGCTCACGATCTAGGGTTTGCTATTGTGCGTGGTATTTACCCTATAAATGAAGGGCTGCCTTCTGAAGCTGACTTATGTATTAAATACGATGTAAGCCGCAGCGCAACTCGAGAAGCGGTAAAAATGCTCTCAGCTAAAGGGTTAATATCTTCTCGTCCTAAACAAGGTATTCGTGTTCTACCTGAAAGTAGCTGGAATATGTTTGATACTGATGTATTACGCTGGATTCTAAGCAGTAACCCGTCACTTTCATTGTTAAAAGAATTCACCCAAGTACGTGTAGCGCTTGAACCACAGGCTGCAGCCCTTGCAGCTATAAGTGCCACAGCTGAGCAACTCGCAGAAATTGATAATGCATTAGCGCGTATGGCAGATGCTGACAAAGGATTGGATGATACGCTGGAAGCAGATATTGCTTTTCATACTAGTATATTAGTTGCCAGTAATAATCGATTTTTTGTACAGTTAACTGAGTTTATCAGTACAGCTTTACGCGTAAGCATTCGTTATACAAATCATATAAAAGGCGTGCCTGGTGCTGATGTAGCAAAACATGCAGATATTTTAAATACCATTAAATCACGCAACCCTGAACGAGCTAAAAAAGCAGTAGAAACAATTTTAGAAGAAGCCCTTGAATTAATTGAATCTAGATTAGTTTAATATTTTGAAGGCTTTAAAAAGGGAGCTTACTTGCTCCCTTTTGCTACTTTTTCTTTAAACTTTAAATTTTATTAAGTTCAAAAACAAGTGATGTTTGTGGAAATGATATTGGCATTTGTAGACCAAATTGCATTAACGCTTCACCTGTGAATTTCTGTCCATTTACCGCAGCAATAGAAGATGGACGATACTCTTCAAATTTAACAGGCCATACTAAGCTAAGTGTGTACTGCGCATCAGCATCTAGGCCAACAAAGCGAAGCTTATTAGGCGCTGTACGCGGTGTTTCGCGCACGCTGTTATAAGCAAATAATGCTTTTGATTTTCGCTCATCGATTAAACCAAAGTTAATTGATAAATCGTCGCTATCAAGGCGGTATAAATCTGCAGCATGAATAAAGTCACGATGCTCTTTATGTAGAGAAATAGCTGCTTTAAGTGCGCTGTATTCGTGATCAGTTAATTCACGTGGGTCCATTTCAATGCCCATATGACCAAACATTGATACAGCAGCACGCATTTCAATACTTACGTTACGCCCTGTAATGTGACAATCCCGAGGACCTACATGAGCCCCCATTACCGACGATGGGAAGAAGAACGAACAACCACGCTGAATTTCAAGGCGATCAAGCGCATCGTTAGAATCTGACGTCCATACACGGTCTGTATGTGCAAGTACGCCGTAATCTACACGGGCACCACCTGATGAACAGCTTTCTATTTCAAGCCCAGGATGCGCGGCTTTAATACGGTCAATTAAACGATAAAGTGCAAGTGTTTGTTGATGCACCGCAGGTTTTCCTGAAAAGTTACCTGCATGGTTAATATCACGGTTCATATCCCACTTAATATACTTTATCGCTGGGTACTCAACTAAGATATCGTGGATTGCTGTGTATAAGTACTCAATAACTTCTGTACGAGTTAAATCAAGCACGAATTGATTTCTGAAGCTTAATTGCTCATTATTTTCTGAGCCTAACACCCAATCAGGGTGAGCACGGTAAAGGTCACTATCTGGGTTTACCATTTCAGGCTCAAACCAAAGGCCAAACTCCATACCTAAGCCATTTACATGCTCGATTATTGGCAACAAGCCATCAGGATACACATCATAGTCTACAGTCCAATCACCAAGTCCTGCATTGTCGTCATGACGCCCTTTAAACCAACCATCATCAAGTACAAAGCGCTCAACACCTAATGGAGCAACTTTGTCAGCTAACTCTTTAAGAGTATCTACATCATGGGTGAAGTAAATTCCTTCCCATGTATTATAATGCACCGGACGTGCTTTCTCACGTTGTGCTTGAGTAAGTAGATTTGCTTTAACAAAACGGTGAAAATTACGAGAAAGCGCGCTAAACCCCTTGTTTGAGAATGAGCTATAAATATTAGGGCTTTGGTAAGTTTCGCCTTTAGAAAGAGTAAGTTCACCAGGTAATAGCAATTCACCCATTTGTACGTAACGGCGCCCTTCGGGTAATAACTCTGCACGCAATTTATTATTACCACTCCAACCTAAGTGGAAACCATAACACTCGCCATGCTGCTCTCCTGCGCCTTCACTATGTACTAATAAACCAGGAAATACGTCGTGTGATGTTTTACCCTTACGATTTTCACGTACAAAACTACCTAGTGTTAAATCAACTGATTGGCGTTGAAACTCATTCGCCCAACGACCCTCGAAGCTTACAATTTTATTTATGCTATCTGGTAACGGAAATGTTGGTGCAGCACAGAAGTTAACGTTTAATGGCAAATCGCCTAAATTAGTTAGTACAGTATGCGCGCTCAATACATCGGTATCATTATCGAGCGTAATACTGTGCAGTAATTCAATACCACGTAATGTATCTACACTTAAAAACTCAATTGTTGAATTTAAAGGCTGGCGAACTTCTTTAAGCTGTGGACCAACTGACCAAGCAATAGAATCATTTATTAACTCAAGCCCTGGTGCACCAGTAAAACCTTCACCTAATAATGGTGAAAGGGAAATGGGTGCTTCTTCAACTACAGCACATTTCACTTCTTGGCGGGTAGCAAGTTGAGCTAACATAGTTTCTGTAGTTTGCTCTGATAATTTTTTACCAAAGTATAGTAACGAAGGTGTTTTTCTTTGACAGTCGAAAATTACAGTGCAATTTGCACTGTCTAATCGATAAAATAATTTAGTGTCAGCCATGATTCTCCTATCCTTTTATCCATTGTGTGAGTTGTAAATATAATGAAGGTATATTAGTTATATCCTGAGTTTATATGCCTATCGTTGCTCAAGGCATAATCTATCAGATGGGAATAATTAATAATAGTATATATCATACAAATAAATTGTTAATAGACTATTGCACCTAAATCACAAACTTTCCTGTACTTAATAAGGCTTCTAAAAGTAAAAATCGGCCAGAGCACCCCCTTGACCGATTTGTCAGCTTTAACAATTGGTAATTTATTTTTGCTCTTGAGCAGATCCAATAACTTCAATTGCAGGTGACTTACCAGCCCATTGAGCTGTTAAGCCAAATACAACCTTATTTACAATCAATGCAAAAGCTACGCATACAATTAAGGTAATAGGCATTACATGAATATAATGCAAATCAGTATGTAATGGTGAGTTTTTAAAGGTCAGCATACCGTACATAGTAACTCCTAAGATTACAGCTGCAATACCTGCTCGCGCATCAACATTTTTAAATAGCAAGCCCACAACAAAAATAGAAAATATAGGCATGCTTAGCAGGCCATTCAATTGTTGCAGTAAATTAATGATGCTATCGGCCTGTTGATAAATAGGCACAAGTACAAGCGTTAAGCTTGTTAGTAGCAATGTTACATAACCACTTAGCTTTACAACACTTGGTTCTTTATTAAAATATGCTTCGTGAATATCACACACATATAATGCCGTAGATGAGTTTAGTAAACTGTTATAAGTTGAAAGCACTGCTGCAGCCATTGCTGCGGCAAACACACCTGTTAACCATGTAGGTATTACATCGCCCACAATTCGACCATAAGCGGCGTCGCCAATATCACCATAAAGCTTAAACGAAATAATACCCGGTAATACCACGATTGCTGGGACGATTAAAAAGCGAATCCCCGCAGCTGCAAATATACCTTTTTGCGCTTCTTTAACATTAGGCGCTGCCATTGCTCGCTGCGTAATTGTTTGGTTAGTACCCCAGTAAAACATTTGAATGAAGATCATGCCGGTTAAAAGTGTTGGCCACGGAATAGGTGAATCAGCATCGCCAATTAATGTTAAACGTTCTTCTGGAATACCGCTAAAATCATAATCAATTGCATTAAGTGCTAAAAACACCACTAAAACAGCCATACCGAGTACAAGTATACCGTTGTAGGTATCCGATACAGCAACTGCACGCAGGCCACCAAAAAAGGCATAAACAGCACCAATAATGGCAAAGGCTGTCGCAATATACATTAACGGAATATCCACTTTAAACATGGTTTGCATAAATAGCGCACCAGAGTAGATTACCGCTGGCATATAAATAAGTGCATTACCTAAAAAGAACAACCCACCAATAACAGCGCGAATATGCTTGTTGTTATAGCGCTTTTCCAATAACTCTGTCGTGGTAGTACAATTGTATTTGTAATAAACTGGAATAAACACTTTAGCTAAAATAATTAAGCCAATAATTGCTGCTAATTCCCACCAAACTAGTAACGCCATTTGGTTACCATTCATACCTACAAGCTGATCGGTACTTAGATTAGTTAATGTGATCGAACCTGCAACAAAAATCCAAGTAAGGCCACCGCCCGCTAAAAAATACTCTTTGGTTTGGCTTTGTCCGTTATTGCGATTTTGACCTCGACATTTCCAATAAGTAAGGCCACCAATTAATGCGGTGACAAAAACAAAAACCACTAACTGTAAAATGTTATCTGACATGTGTGTGTCTCTTATATGTGTGTGAAAACAGACACGCTAAAATGCGTGCGCATCTCGACTTAGCTCTAATTTAATTTGCTTTAAAGGCTTGAGTTCTGGATGCTGATTATGAATTTTTACTAAGGCGTTAAGCTGAAAAAGTGAAATTAACATGCTATTTAACACATTTAAGTAACCTTGCTTATGTAAGTTAACAATAGTGTCATGATCAAGTGCTTGAAGCTTATCTTCGTCAACGGTACTCAAGCCTTGAATAGTTTGAGGGTCGCCTTGTTCGAACTGCAAAATAATATCAATATCCTTTATAAGCCCTAAACGCACTAACTCTTGTGTAAATTTATAAGTGAGATAATCGTTTTTTAAATCAGCTTCGAGTAGTTTTTTCTGCGCGCTTAAAAATAAACTTGGGGTTCCTTTATTATCAAATAACGCTTCACCTTGCTCTATATTTACTACTGAGCTTTCTTCATCTATAGCAACAAAGTAATCACTACTATTAGCATCGTGTGTTAATAAATAAAGTGGATATGATTGCATACACATTGGTGTATAAAGTGCGTGCCATTTTGTGTTATTTACTAATAAATTTTTATTAGCATTAAAACTGGTTAGGGCTGAAATTGTATAGCTACCATTTTGTGCATTACGTGCAAAAAACACAGGAAGATCGCACGTTACTTTAGCTACTTCTGTTGCTCTTAAATTAAGTAAATGCTTGGTTGATGCATAAATTGCCGCAGCATTAGGGTTAACTTTTAATGCTTGATGTTCTGTGTTTGATAATTTTTTAATTGCCATCTTCACACATCCTTAAATTGAGTTAGCTGCCAACCACTGGTTTATGTAAGCACGGTGTGGCGGCAAAGTTTGCAACATCTGCTGTGTTAATTGAGTGTTACGTTCAATTATTTGTTTTGCTTGCGTATGTTGTGTATATAAATACGCTTGCTTAGTAAAGTCGGGCTTAAAACCCATACCATACAAAACATATTGATAACTAGCAGCAGGGAATAACTCTAATGAACCATGGAAATCTTGAATAAGTGGACCGCGCCCTCCCCAAACCAACAGGTCTTCTTGTAAGCTTTGTGGAATAGTTTCAGGTTTAACATGTGCTTGCCAATAAGGTTCTGGACGCTTAGACAGCATGTAATGCAGTTTTAAAAAATCGATAATACGCTGCCAACGGTAATCCATCTGTTCGTTAAAGCGTTTAGCTATAATAGGCATGACCTGTGTATCAGTTGGCATGTGTTCTGCTACGAAGCGAGCTGAAATCTCTACTAACATAATTGCGGTTGCTTCAAGTGGCTCTACAAATCCTGCCGACATACCAATAGCAACACAGTTTTTATGCCAAAACTTCTCACGATACCCTGATTCAAAGCTTATTTTGCGAGCGGTTAAGCCCTTCGCTGCATCGCCTAAATAGTTCCGTAAGTTTTCCTCAGCTTCGTCATCCGATAAAAATTTGCTTGAATATACGTGACCTACACCACGGCGGTCTGTTAAGCCTATATCCCAAATCCAACCTGCATTTTGAGCGGTAGCAATAGTATGACTAGCAATGGATTGATCATCTTCACCGTAAGGGACTTTCATAGCAAGTGCACTGTCGTTAAACAATACATGGTCTATTTTTTTAAATGGTACGTTAAGCGTTTGACCTAACAACAGCGATGAAAAACCAGTGCAATCTATGTATAAATCGGCGTTTATAGTATGAGTACTATCTTTCAGAGTAAGCTCGTTTATCTCTCCACTATTATCAAGCTTTACTTTATCAACTGTGCCAATAATATGCTCAACACCTAGGTTATTTTTACAGTGCTGCTTTAATAAATCAGCAAAGGCACCTGCATCGAAATGATAAGCATAGTTACAATCACCTTGATATTCACCTTGTGTAATACTGCGTGGTGCTAGGTTTTCTTCACAAATATCATGTTGGAAGTTAGTTTGTTGTGCATAGTTTTCAACGTTATCTAAGTAAGGAGCTAAATCTATACGTCCGTAACCTAGTGGTACAGTAAATGGATGGTAATAGAAGTCGTTATTGCCATGGGTCCAATTTACAAACTTCCCGCCTTGTTTAAAAGTGGCATTACAGGCTTTAAAAACATCAACTTCACGCAAACCTATTTGCTGAAGTGTATTTTTCATCGTGGGCCAAGTACCTTCACCTACGCCAATAGTTGGAATATCTGAGGATTCAACCAACATCACTTTTAAGCCATCACCATTTTGACTTTGGTGATGTGATGCTATAATTGCAGCACTTAGCCATCCGGCTGTACCGCCACCAATTACCGCGACTGTTTTTATTGTTTTATTCATAATGAACTGCTCTTTGAACGCTTTCTAGTAACGTCTATACAGCAAATGCCCTAACGGGCATTTGCTGTATAGACGTAATTTCTTAGGGTTGGGCGCTATGGCTAAGCCAAACTTATTGGCATTAGCACATGTAGCACTCTAATAAAATAATCAGAGGCAAAGTACTTGCCTCTATTATTAGTTAAAACGACCCTCGAATACCAAACGCGTATCGCGAACCATTATCTTCTATAGAATAAATTTGATTAGCAAAACGACCTGTTTGTACTAACTCTTCTTCAGTAATGTTGATCCCTTCTGCAAAAATAGTAAAGTTCTCGTTGATATCATAGCTTGCGCTAATATCCCATTGCCCGTAGGTTTCAACATTCACAGGTTCGCCATTAAATCCATTATCAACTAAGCGTAAGAAACCTTCACGGTTGTTAAATGCAACTCGCGCTTGCCAGTTATCTTGCTCATAAAACAACACCAAATTTTGTGAATCGCCTAACCCTTCAAGTGCGAATGTTTGTGTAGTGTCAGCACCAACGCTAATATCGCTATTAACTACGGTCGCATTAGCTATAAAGCCAAAGCCACTTTCAAACATATGAGTTACACCAAGTTCGTAACCTGTTACTTTCGCTGACTCACCATTTTGAGGTCGAGTGGTAGTGTATACTTCTGAACTACCATTTAGCTCATCATCGATTTGCCCTGTACATGTAGTACATGCAAAGCCAGGACCTGTTCTGTCAGCCATTTCATAAGTTTCAGAACCTGTTAATGTGACTATGAAATCATCAACTTCTTTACTAAACACTGCAAAACTAAATAAGTTTGCATCGTTATAATACCACTCATAAGAGATATCCCAGTTTTCTGATTGGAATGGTTTGAGTGCAGGGTTACCACCATTGGCTGTTAAGTTTTGACGGCGTGGCTCATTAAATGTTGTAGCAGGAGATAACTGCGACATGGTTGGGCGTGTTATACTATCGTATGCAGCAAAGCGTAGTATCATATTTTCTTGTAGTTCAAGCTTCACATTGAGAGATGGTAGTAAGTTTGAGTAACTAGTTCCTTGTTCAATATTTGTCGCTGGACCAAATACGTTAGCAAACAATGTTGCATCAGGAGTTGGTACTACATCACTGATAAAACTTTGTACTGCTGCGACATCAATGTCAGTTTCAGAATAACGTGCACCTAAGTTAACAGTTACAGGCATATCAGCTAGGTCAAAACCAAGTGTAAAGTCCATGTATAAGCTAGTGATATCTTCGTTGATTGTATAACGGTTATTTTGTAGCGTTGGCTCAATAGGAAAACCTTGTTCAGCTAAATAACTAACCATCTTATCGCCGTCATAGCTATAAAATGTATCAATTAAACCTGGGAAGTAATTACTAGCAGAGTAGGCTTCAAAATCAATAGCATCAAGTGGTGCTGGAACTGTATACCCACTAAAATGACCTTGATTTCCATAAATTTGGAAACTCGACTTTTCACGCTCTTGACGGTAAGCACCAAAATTAATTCTTTCAACAGGACCTTTATCGGGCACATATTCGAAGTCAGCCTTTACTTCAGTAATTTCATCTTCGTCTGTAAATTGATCACCCTTTACGTTGATATGAAGGCGTGCAAGACTAGGATCTGGTAATGCCCCGTTTTCGAAACCATCATGTTGGACTGTTGGTATACTACCTGTACCATCAAAGTTATAGCTATTAATAATACCTACGACGTTAGTGCGATCTTTACCGGCACGGTCGTTTTCAGCCGTTGAACGAGAAACATCAAATTTTGCTTTTAATGAATCGTTTACTTGCCAATCAACGTTAATACCAAATGCTTTATTAGTTACATCGCGTGAATTACTTGTTTTTGATACAAAGTCACTTGCAGGGTCACCACTAGGTGCGCCTAAACCAACTTCTTGAGTAAAGGTCAAAAGCGTGCCTGTTTTTGGATCGATAGTTGCGCTACCAACGCGATCAGGTTCAAACCACGATGCTAAACTTCGTACCGTTGAATCGACTTCAAATTTAGAAATCATACCATCAACAGTGATTGTGACATCCTCCGACGGCGCATATTGAAGTACTAAGCTTGCGTTCGTACGTTCACGATCTTGCTCATCAACTATTTGGTCCCAGTTGCGTGGAATGTATGCATTGTCAAACAATACGCCATCTTGTGGATTAGATATTGTTTGGCCGCCGCGCCAACCTGCTGTTAGTATTTGATTATTCTGAAGCTTACGTTGTTGGTTAGTGATAGCAAAAAGAACACCTAGCTTGTCATCATTAAACGTATTACTTATCAAAAATGATGCTGACGGTGAGACTTCTTCAGAAAGGCTTTCGTACATACCTTTAACTGAACCTAAAACATGCAAACCACCAAAGTCAAAAGGGCGAGCTGTAGTTACGTTAACAGTGCCACCAATACCGCCTTCCTGAAGTATTGCTGTGTTACTTTTATAAATATCAGCACCGGTGATTTGATCCGCAGCTAATACATCAAAATTAAACTCACGGCCTGCACTGTCTGTTGCAATTTGACGGCCATTAACAAGTACAGTATTAAATTGTGGACCAAAACCACGGATAGTTACCGCTTGTCCTTCACCACCACTCCGGTCAATTGCTACACCTGTAATACGTTGCAGAGATTCTGCTACGTTTAAATCAGGGAATTTACCAAGATCTTCTGCTTTAATTCCATCGGTTACCACATTAGATGCTTTTTTATCCAACATCGATGAACGCAAACTACTACGAATACCTGTTACTGCGATAACTTCAACATCTTTATTCGCGACTGTAGGTGTGTCGTTTTCAACACCTTGAGCCGCAACAGTTCCGCTTGCCAATATACCTGTGATAGCAATACTGAGTGCGGTTTTCTTGTTGAACGATAACTTATTGTTAATTACCATTTTTAAAAAACTCCTGATTGTGTGTAGTCATTTTATTGTCGTGTGGTCTGAATTGCTTCAAATAGTATTTATACTATAAATACTTTAAATTGACTTAAAGCGCAACCTTTCACTTAACTTTGAGTAACTTTTAACTCATTTAAATTAACATTATTCAGTGTGTTTTTATGAAAATGCATAAATGATAACTTGTTCATACGTTTCACCTGGCAATAAATTTGCTTTAGGAAAACCCTTTTTATTTGGTGCATCAGGCCAGTTTTGCGCCTCTAAACACAATGCCTGGCGCGCTTTAAAAGGTAAGTCAACAAAGTTAGCAGTGTAAAGCTGCATACCTGGCTGAGTACTAAAAAGCGTTAAATTAATATTAGTAAGAGTGGATGTTAAGCTAGCCATTAACTTGAGGCTATTATCATCTTCATATACATAGCAATGGTCGATTCCAGAAGCTATGTCTAACTGCGGATGACTTTGTTCAAGTGCGCTACCCACCAGTTTAGATTGAGTGAAATCAAAGCAGCTTTTAGCAACAGGAATAGGCTCACTGATTGGAATATTGTTTTCATCAATAGGTAAAAAGTGCGTGGCATTTACTTGTAATAAATGATTTTCAATAGTGTCGCTACCTTCAAGGTTGAAGTAACAATGATTAGTAAAATTGACTAGAGTTTCTTTATTACTGACGGCTTTAAAACTCAAGACTAATTGACCATTGTTTGCGGTAATGGTTTGCCAAACTTGCAGCTGACCAGGAAACCCTTCCTCGCCATCTGCAGAGCAATAATAAAGCTCTACTTCATTAGCACTTTGCTTGCTCACTTCCCAAAGCACTTTATTAAAACCCTTTATGCCACCGTGCAAACTATTTGGACCATTGTTTTTTGCTAACTTATATTGTGTACCTGATAAATTAAAGCACCCCCCTTCAATCCGATTTGCATACCGGCCAATAGTGGCACCTAAATAAAAAGGGTTTTCAACATAGTATTGGAGATCATCTACACTAAGCGTAACCTCCTGTTTTTTAAATTTAATACTTTTTACTATTGCGCCGAATGGTATTATTTCTGCAATTAAGTTCTCACCATCACTAAGCTGGATACTCTGTAAAGAATTTCTTTCTTTAGCAATCAAAATACTTTCCTTTTAATTAAATTACTGAATAAACATAATCTACTTACTATGAATTTATGATAAGTAAACAGGTTAAGTTGTAATCCCCCCAGTAAGTGTAAGCGAGTAATTATAATTTTTTTGCTCTAATAAATACTCTTTATGGGTACTTGGACTCCACGAATCATCGCCACCTACACCCATATGTTGATGATCAATATGTACATGAATGCAATCATCAGCAATTAGTTCGTTAGTGTGTTTAGCTTGCGTTAGCATATTTTGCGAATACTCACTGGCGGCAAACAAAAACGCGCCAGTCACGATTAAGTTATTAATGCTCAGTAATTGGCAATCGCTACGCAGACCGTTATCAGTTGGGAATATATACGGTGTATATAGCTCATTTAAGCTCAAGCTGTAATAACCAAAACGTGCAGCGGATTTACGATCTGGGTAGTTTTCAAAAGGACCTAACCCTAGCCAGTTTACTTTTGTATCGCTTTGCTTGTTAATCGTTGTACTTAACCCTATTCGCGGCATTGGTGGTAGGGTGTCGTTTAAGTTCACATCAACATTTAAGCTAATAGTACCTGTATTATTGAGCGTATATAGCCACTGTGTTTGTGCTTGTAGCACGCCATTAAATTCGTAATTAAATACACAAGTAATACGGACATCAACGCTTGATTGCACAGCATTGATTGAGCTACATGTGCGCTGCCATTGCCCTATACCTGCGCGCGACCAGCGTGCTTCCCATGCATTAGGGTCTAGGTTGTCCACTTCGCTTACACCAATGTCGTTATCAAGTGGGGCACGATAAAAGTTATCAACCAGTGGGCTACTAATAACTTGTGTATCGTCTTGTAACCACTGCTCTATAAGTCCTGATTGTTGATTAAAAACAAGTTTAAATGTATTGTTTTCAATACTTAGGTGGGAGTCGGTTTCATTAACACTTATAACGCTTTTCTCTGTAGCTGATGCAAATGATTTACTGTTTAAATTATTACTATTTATAAGCTTAAACTGTTCTGAATCCATAACGTGATTAGCGTTTGCAAAGTGTGAGTCGTTAATTAGTGCTACATCTAAATTAAGGTAATATTGCGCACCATGCTCAAACGCTGTTTTAGTTTTAATGGTTAAAGTGTGCGTACTTTGCGGAGCAATATTAAGTGCCATTTCGCCTTGCTCAACACACACGCCATTTTGTATTAATTGCCAAACGAGTTTTTCGTTATCGGTGTGCCTAAATACGTAATCGCTAAATACATCAATGCTGTATTGGTTTTGGTTTTGATTTTGATTTTGCTCGCGCAGTGTAAATTGTAAATGTTGCTGGCTGTATTTAGCTTCAAATAGGCTAGGATGCGGTGTACGATCCGGGAACAATAAGCCGTTTATACAAAACTGGCGGTCGTTTAGTTCATCACCAAAGTCGCCGCCGTAAGCCCAATAATGCTTGCCGTTCTCGTCAATTTTAGATAAACCTTGATCTACCCAATCCCAAATAAAGCCGCCTTGCAGCCGTGGGTATTCTCTAAATGCCTGCCAGTAATCGTCAAAGCTACCTAAGCTATTACCCATAGCATGGGCGTACTCACATAAAATAAGTGGACGAGTTTCACCCGGTAAGCTCAGCCATTTTTTAATTGAATACTTAGGTACCGCATCGTCTTTAATATCGGTATCTACACGGGAGTACATTGGGCAAATAATATCGGTAGCTGTCGTGTTTGCACCGCCGCCCTCGTATTGCACTGGGCGAGAAGGGTCAAAGCTTTTTGACCAGCCATACATAGCATCATGATTTGCGCCGTGCCCGCATTCGTTTCCAAGTGACCAAATAATAATTGAGGCGTGGTTTTTATCGCGCTCAACCATTTGCGTATAACGCGACATAAATGCACCTGCCCATAGCGGATCGCTTGCTAAACGCCCCATAGGAAACATGCCATGGGTTTCTATATTCGCTTCATCAACCACGTATAAACCTAGCTCGTCACATAGCTCGTAAAAAAGTGGATGGTTAGGGTAATGAGCTGTACGTACGGCATTAAAGTTATTTTGCTTCATCAGCTTAATATCTTCAATCATATCGGCAGTGCTAACAGCATGGCCGTTTTCTGGGTGATGTTCGTGTCGGTTAACACCCCGTATAAGTAACGGTTTGCCATTTACACACAGCTGCCCGTTAAGCATTTCTACTTTTCTAAAACCAATGTTATAGGCTTCAACGTCGACTGTATTGCCTTGTTCATCAAGCAGGCTTACTACGCAACGATATAAGTACGGCGTTTCGGCGGTCCACTTTTTAGGGCTTCGTATTGCTATTGTTTGAAATACGACATCGCTCCACCCCCCTTTTTCATCAACACGTTTATTGTTAGTGCTTTGAATTTTCGGCTCGCACAGTGATGTTTTACCATCAAAAATCTGTACTGCTACTTGGTAGTTATTTGGCGCATTTATCGCAGTTTTTATATGTAGCGTTGCATCGCGATAGCAAGCGTCTAAATCGGGGGTTATAAACACATCGCGTATTTGGCTTTGCGGTTTTGTAAGTAAGTTAACATCGCGAAAAATACCGCTTAGCCACCACATATCCTGATCTTCTAAATAACTGCCATCACTCCAACGAATAACCATAACGGCAATACGGTTAGTACCGACAACTAAAAGCTCACTTAAATCAAATTCGCTCGGTAAGCGGCTATCTTGTGAATACCCCACCCACTGCCCGTTACACCAAAGATGAAAAGCCGAGTTAACGCCTTCAAAAATTATATGGTTACGCTGCGTTAACTGCTCAGGTGTGATTGTAAATTCAGTGCGGTAACAACCAGTAGGGTTATCGCTTGGTACAAATGGCGGGTTTACTGCAAATGGGTATTTAATATTACAGTAAATGGGTTTATCAAAGCCGTGTAGTTGCCAGTTAGAAGGCACAGTAATACTTTGCCAGTCGCCGCTTAGCTCTTTACTTATCTTCTCATACAATAACGACTCATCGACCGCTTCGGGCTTATCAAATAATTTAAAATCCCACTGCCCGTTTAAACTTTTCTTCTGCGACTGTGTATTTTCACGGGCGTCTTCAATTGTTTTAAAGCCGTTAAGTGGGCTATGTGCTTTTACTTGATTAACTTGTACTGTAATTGGATTTTCCCAATCGCGACGATTAATTATGTGCTGTAAAGAGGTCATGTTTATTCCTGTTGCATAAGCGGGCAATTATAATGCGCTAAATATAGCTAAAAATAATCACAGGGGTTATGCTTAAAGCTCTCATTTATTTATCCAAAGCTATCATTGTATTATGCGCTACAACATTAAAGATATACTCGATATTGGCCCGCACTGCACAGAGCGCTTTATAGATTCACAAACGCTCGCACAAATGCCAAACCTAGAAATAGCGCTAGCAGGTTGTTCAAACCTATTGGGGCGTTATTGCGTGGCACGTACAGCCCCCTTAGAACATACGCTTTTTTATACGCTTGCGGGGCAAGGTAAATTAACCACACAAAATGAGCAGTACACGCTTAATGCCAATACACTTATTGTGTTACCAGCTAAGCAAAGCTTTGAAGTTAAAATAGATGGGGAACATTGGGATGTGATTTGGTTAAACCTTGCAAACACCAAACGTTGGAAGCATTTAAACCTTGCGCAAGCATTGGTATTAACCGATCAAAAGCTTGAGTCGTTGCATCTTGCTATGGAGCTTTTATACAGCGAACCCAACGCTAACTTACGCAAAAGCGTAACGCCTGTTTTAAGTCATTATTTAAATACTACATTACAAAACAACTCTCAGGGGGCGGCGCATAATCGTTTAATTGGTTTATTTGAAGAGGTAGATAAGCGTTTACAGTTTGGTTGGACAATAAAGAAAATGTGCGAGTATGCACATTACTCACCGCCGCATTTACATCGTTTATGTCTAGCTCAATTTGGTAAAAGCCCCATACAACAGCTTATTTATTTACGAATAGAGCGGGCTAAAAACTTATTATTAAATACCCGCTGGCCTATTGCACATATTGCCGTTTACGTGGGGTATCCAAATATATTTAATTTCTCTAAACGGTTTAAAAAATCAGTGGGTATAGCGCCTAGTGAATTCAGGAAAATTGATACTTTCTTGGAGTAAGCTTGAAAGCTAATTAGGTAAGCAACTACGACAAGCGAATTTTAATCTCAGACTTCCCCCTACTTCAAAGTGATGAAGTGTGTACAGACAGCTTAGCTATAATCGAAGTCTAGCTAAGCCCTCCCACGGCATTAGATCTGTAAAATAATCATCGTTATCATGGTGCATGACTATATTTCTACTTACTTACAGCACCTAGCTGATATTCTCATGACTTTGGTCACCGATTCTCATCAGCTTAGAGTTGGAATTTAGAAGAAGAATGACAGCTTTGAGCGATAAACGGATATTGAAGAGTTAAACTTATTTTTGTTTTGATTTGACTCTTAATCTGTCCCATAACATTGTAAAACGGCATATTAATGGAGTTATTAAGGTATGTAATATATGCCATTTTGGTACGTTAAACCACCAAAATGGTGTTCAATAAGGTGTTAAATGTAAAAAACGTAAGTATGGGTGAATGGTCGTTACTTTAGTTTCGAAAAGTGAAAAGATATAAAAAATTTCACTTCAGGAGAAAAGTATTACCATGATTAATATGCCTAACAAATTAATTGAAGCTTCCTATTATGTGCCGAACAAATTAACTAATGCTTCCTATAATATGCCACTCAGCGCCATGCGCTTGAGAACATTAGCATTGTCGAAATTAGAGCCTCTAAGTTATTTGTCTGGCATCTCCAACCCAGTAACAATTTTTGCAAGTGAGTGGCAAGAAGTTTTTATTAATTCGGAGAATCCATACAGATACATGAAAAGGGCTGCCTCTGCCTTCTCCAAGGCTATGGTTCAGTTCGAAGGTAAAAAAGAACCTATAAAGTTTTTGGATAACGTGGTATATGAATCTGGAAAGGGGCGGGTAAAACTGTACTTCAACCCAGAGTTTTTAGTATCGTGCCTTTAACACTTAACAAATTGAAGCGTTAGTGGACTTCTCTAGTTTGCTAGGCACCAAATTAGTTACATTGTAACTTCTAATTAGTCGATAAATCAGTTAACTTTTAGGAAATCTATGTCAGGCAATGAATCTGAGGTTAGATATAAAGACTCTAAAACTGTGGCCAAATTTTATTGACCACTTGTTATCACATTCAATATTTGATGGTTCTAACCCAGTTCAATCACAATCTATGATTGGAATATCTGACCAGCGAGTTGTGTAATGGGGCGATAAAAAAGCCCGTTTCATGTTCCATGATTTTGTGAGCTTTTCACTTCCTAAAGATAAAGTGCCGACCCCATAACGTTTATTTATAGCATCTAAACACGCCATTACTTCTGGGTTATCTTTACTTACAGAAAACATATCCGCTTGTTGAAATAACTCACTTTCTAATTCTATTGCGCCAATACCGCAGCGATAAAAGCGCGTGTTAGCCTTAAAAATATCATCAATAACACCTGAAACAGCATTGGCTATAACACTGGTATCTGATGTAGGTATAGGGAAATCATAGAGCAACGATTTTTTATAATACACGTCTTCGTGTGGCGAGCTTGCAGCGAATATAACGAGTCGTTTTGCTAATGATTGCTGTTTCCTTAGTTTGCGGCCAACAATCGCTGCATGTGTTACGAGGGCTGATTTTAATGTATTTAAGTCACTTACTCTTTCCCCAAAACTTCTCGTTGAGTAGATTTCTTTTTTATTCTGTTTTACTTCATTCCAACTTAAACAGGCGATGCCGTTAAGCTCACTTACGGTCCTCTCAACAACAACGCTAAACATGCGTCGCATTGCTTTAGGGTTCTGGTTTGCTAAATCCCATGCACTTTTAATCCCCATGACCTTAAGTTTTCTACCGAGTCGAGAGCCAATACCCCAGACATCGGTAACATCCATACGCATAAGGACTTCCTGGCGTGAGATATCATCATTAATAACAGCAACCCCGTTATAACCAGAGAGTTTTTTTGCCGCATGATTGGCTGCTTTAGCTAGCGTAGGCGTAATGCCAAAGCCTACACCAACAGGCAATCCTGTCTCACGCCATACAGCTCGTCGTATTGTGTGTCCGTAATCAGCCCAGTCATTAATGATTTTAGAAAAACCAGTAAAGCGTAAAAATGACTCATCAATACTATAAACATAATGGTCATCGCAAAAACGATTAATAACCGTCATCATTCTCTCACTCAAATCAGCGTAAAGTTCATAATTTGAAGAGCGTACGATGACATTATGCTGCTCTAAATAGGGTTTAATTTTGAAGTAAGGTTCAAATTTCGGGATATTGAGCTTTCTAGCAATAGGACATATGGCACAAATACATCCATCGTTATTTGTCAGAACAACAACGGGTTTAAAGCGAATGGATGGGTCAAATACCTTCTCCGCACTGGCATAAAATGCCACTGCATCTACGAGGGCAAACATCGATTTACCTCAGCTTTATTTCTGTGTAGGCGGATGCTCGCAGTAACGACGCCTTCGAGCTTAAAGTCATCATCATTAGAGATATAAACAGACTTATAATCTTTAGAGGCAGAGATAAGTAAGCGTTTCGATTTATCTATGATTTTACAAACAAACGAACCGTTGTAACTTGCAACAATAATATCGCCGGTACTTACATCCTCAGCTCTATCAATGACTAATAAGTCACCATCGAATATTCCTACTTCTTGCATGGATTGCCCAGAAGCTATACCAATAAAAGTAGCATTCGGGTGTTTAATGATTAGTTCATCGATTGAAATACCGAGCTCTACATATTCTGCGACAGGAGATTCAAAGCCGGTAATGCCTGCTTCTATAAAAATTGGAATAACGAACATACACACCTCAAGCACTGTTTATATATACAGTGTAATTTAAGGTTCAAATTATGCCAAGGTTCTTTTTGTGAAGACGATAGTTTAATTAGATCTGGTATAAGCATGTTTTAGACTTAAAGATTAAAAACCCCTTTAATAACAATTAGTAAAATTACCATCGGTTTGTTAAAATTTCACAAAGGAATTATGAGCTTACTCAAAGCTTATTTTAATTACGGAATAATTTACTGATGACTTTAGTTAAAAACACTATTGTATCTTTTCTGATACTTAGCTTTATTACTGGCTGTTCAGCCTCTAGACACGCCATCATTTCCGGTGACTCTGAATTAACAGATGCTCAAGTGTGTCGAAATTACCTTAATGATAAAGATATCCTCGCTAAAAATTATACCGCCGAAAATACTGATGAAGCGAACTATATCTACGCGCTTAATAGAGAAGTTAAATATAGAGCACTCACTCAGTACAAATGTGAGATATTAGCCGCGCAAGACAGAAAAGAAATCGCTCAAGGCGTTGTTGCAGCTGTCGTTGCGGTAGGTGTCGTTGTTTTAGCTGTTGCGGCAGCAGGAGCTGGCGGGTCAAATAACTATTCTTCTGGTTATGCATGGGACCAGTTTTATGATGGTAACTACAACTTAGTCTGGCGCTGTCGAGATAAGTCTACGGGCCAATTTGCAAATAACAGCGCTTGCTCTGGACAGTATCAAAATGATAATACATGGACTGGGAAGTAGCTTTCCCAATTAATTTTAAAAGCACAATATCTTAGTTCTAAAAATTAAAATTATCAGTAACCACAAATGAGAACTAGCTTATTAACTCATTTATTATATGTGACATATTTAAACTGAAATAGGTACCTAGAATCATAATGAAAGCATCCACAATTTCACTGTTAGCAACACTTATTTTCTCTGCTGCCTCTTCAGCAAATCAAGAAATCGACTCATTTAGCAAAGCTAAACGACTGTTAGAAAAACAAGTTTATAACAACCACCGCGTTACACTTTATTGTGGTGCGACATTTGACGCTAGTAAAAAAGTAACCGCACCGGAGGGCTTTTCTACAACAAAGTACGTCAAACGAGCTAAAAAAATTGAATGGGAACATGTCGTTCCGGCAGAAAACTTTGGTCGTACTTTTAGCGAATGGCGAGATGGACATAAGCAGTGTGTAAATAGTGTGAGGAAGTCATTTAAGGGTCGAAGATGTGCAGAAAAAGTAAATACAGAATACCGTTTTATGCAAGCTGATATGTTCAACCTCTATCCGGCCATTGGTGCCGTGAATGCGCTGAGAAGTAATCATAACTTTACTATGCTTCCAGCGGCTCAAAGCGATTTTGGACGTTGTGCGATGAAGATTGACGACAGCAAAGCTGAGCCACCTGAAATGGCTAGAGGTCAAATTGCGCGTACTTATCTGTATATGGAGAACACCTATAAACGATACAGCATGAGTAAAGCACAAAGCCAGCTAATGAATGCGTGGGATAAAATGTATCCTGTAGATGCTTGGGAATGTACTAGAGCAGAAAAAATTTCAAAGCTACAAAAGAATCAAAATGATGTAGTAAAAAGTCGCTGTGAGAGTAGAGGTCTTTAAACATATCATCTTAATCATGATTTATGAAAGCTTAGAATTAATAATCAATCAAGTGATTTTTAACGTGAAACTCTCAGCTTTTATTAGTTAGTTTTTAATTCAGAATGAGCAGCTTTGAGCGATAACCGGTCATTGAGATTAGCTAAATATAATAGTTAATTGATTGGTCAAACTGCTCTTTACTCATATATTCATGAAAATGAGCTGCTCGCGCATATTGATCTATTTAACTTTACTCAAAAATTTTAGAAAACTTAGTGATAGTAATACCTTAGGTTATTTGTTAAAACTATATAAAGCAGAAAAATGAGCGTTAAGTCGGCAGAAATATGCGCGATAAGCGGACTATAAAATGTTAGTTTTATATTTGAGTTATTCAGAATTAAAGGTGTCAACTAGTTGAAAAATGTACTTATACTTATGGTTGTTGGATTGTATCTGGTAGCTTGTGGCTTTTTCATTGGTGTTACAGATAGAGCGGCTATGTTTGACGGGGTCAAATGGACTGATGTTGGTACTTTAGTTGTTACATCTCTTGGTTTTATTTTTGGTTTCTATACCTACTTTCAATGGTTAAATAACAAGCGAAAGGAGGATTCATATTTAGTCGCCAAAAGATACATCGCTGCTATAGATGAAATAGAAGAAAACTTACATGAGTTGCGATTTCATTATGATCATATATGTCCTACACCAGGATTGATGGTTGAGGATAAAGATGTATCAATCAAACGTATTGAGCATCTTAATATTGTTTGGGGCAACCTATATCAAGCACGGCGAAACCTTTATAAATCTAATAGAGAGCTATCATTCTGGAATGTTTGTCTAGCTAAAGAGGCTGTAGAAGACTACAACTATCGGAGTTTTTCAAGTTAGTTGTCGCCTCAAGTTAAATTTTATGCCGCCCGCATTTCTTCTTTTTTCTCAGGGTTTAAATTTACTTCATTTATCATTGACCAGTCTCGTGACTTTCCTGACCAACGACTTGGGTTATTCAATTTAGCTGCGTCGTTTACCTGCTGACGCTTAGCTAATATTTCTTTATCTAAACCTGAATGACGCTGGTTTGGCGTCACAAATTTTATACCACTGTGAAGGTGCTCATTATTGTACCAATCAACGAACCCACTTACCCATTCTCTTGCTGCGCTTATATCTTCAAATGCCTTTTCTGGGTATTCTGGGCGATACTTTAACGTTTTAAATAACGACTCAGAGTATGGATTGTCATTACTTACTGACGGTCGACTAAATGATGGCACAATCCCTAACTCCTGTAATGTTGCCAGTAATGTCGCGCCTTTCATTGGGCTACCATTATCTGAGTGCAACGTGACTTGCTCGCGCTTTATTTGCTCCCGACTGCAAATATCCTTCATTAAATCTGCGGCTAATTCACTTAACTGTGTGTCGTAAACCTGCCAGCCAACAACCTTTCGACTAAAAATGTCCATCACTAAATATAAGTATAAAAACTGCCCTTTTACGCTCGTTGGTAAATAGGTGATATCCCAAGTGTATACTTCATTTGCACGCACAGCCTTCAATGCTCTTGGCTTTTTCATCGGCTTAGCCGGCTTTACTTTTTCTCTATGCGTTAATAAGTTATGTGCCTTCATGACACGATAAAACGAACTTTCAGACGCTATCCATATGCCCTTATCAAGCAGCTTAGGGACTATTTTACTGGCCGGTAAATGCCCATATTCGGCTGAATTAACCGTATTAATAATGCGCTGCCGCTCTAACTCTGTGAGACGGTTTGGCGGCTGTTTTTTCGTACTCGTCCGTTTGTCAGTCATATCGTCTGCTTCAATCCACCGCTGAACGGTTCTTAGTGTCAGTCCAAGTAACTCACATGCCTTTTCTTTCCTTGCCCCTGAAGCCTGTGCGTTTGTGATAAGCGTTATTAATTCATGTCGCTCAGTCGCTGTTGTTAATCGTCCTCGTTGAAACCCCAAAGTGCATCCGCTTTTTTTTTGAGTACAAGCAGAGCGGCTGTTTCAGCTAAGGCCTTATCTTTACGATTCAGTTCTTTTTGCAGCTGTTTTATCTCTTGCTTAAGCTGTTTACTGTCTGATTTAGCTAGTTTCGTTGTAGGTCCTTGGGCAAAATCTTGCTTCCACTGCTTAATATGATGCGGGTAAAGCCCTTTATTACGACAGTATTCATTAATGGCTGTTTCATCTAAATGACCACAGTCAATGATCGCGCTGAGTCTTTCTTCTAAACTCCAGTCTTGTGGTCGTTTTTCTGCTGTCATTTGGCTACCCGTCTGGTGTGTTTCAAGTTGATGTTTTTTTGCGAGTGCTATCCAACGCTGTAACGTTGAATAACCGACACCTAAATCATCTGCAATATCTTCTAAGCGAACATCATCACATTGAGATAATGCTTTTTCAACCGCTTGAACTTTAAATTCTTGTGTAAATTGACGTCTCATTATATCTGCCTCTATTAAAAGTTAGAGGCGACAACTATCCTGACACAGGGGGCTATTTGAATAAGTCACTGGACAATATTAGTGTGATATCTTCAGTTTTGAACAATCAATTATTCCATTTTGTAAGCAGTAGACAAAATATGGATGGAGTGATTCGAGAGAAGCAAAGGTTTGACGAGTTACATGATTCAGTTCATAAAATCATTCAACATCGCGTTGATTGTGGCTTTAAGTCAATGTTTACCTTCGAAATATAAATGTAACGAAAAAAACGTTCAAGAGTAACTCCAAACGTGTGCTAGTTTTGCTGCGCTCACAATATGGCACACGGTTGTCACACTTTAACGTGGAGTTGAGGCTGCAGAATTACTTTTTTTAAGGAAAACAGCCTGTTTTATGTGTTCCAAATGCATTACCTAATGCTCTAAAAAGGCTTAGAGTGAATTGTAGGAGCTATTTTTTAATTGAATTTGACTGTTGGAGTTATTCTACAGTCTAGTTAGGCAATAAACCAATGGAAGTTTGATGCTCAATAGTAGGTTTTTCGATAAAGATAGAAGTGTTCAAGAGCGGTGGTTTCGAATGAAATTCCACAGAAATTTTGGGCTGCAGATAAAAGCTGTTTTCTTGTGGCGACTTTACCGTAAATTGGAAAAAGAATTTAAAGCAAAAGATAAAGTTATAAACGGAGCTATAGAAATCACAGTGAAAGAATGCAAGAAGGTCAATGAGGAGCTGTTTCCTGCGACAAAGCAGTTTCTAAATATTGGCCTGTATTTCTTGCTTGCTGAGAGAGATATCCAAGCTTTAAAAGCTGATGCTTTCGCTCATCCTAATGAGACAAAAAGGAATATTGCGTTACGTGCACTGCTTTTAACCATTTATGAGTGGGATATGGGAAAAGTTACTGGACGGCGAATGCAGTTTATATACGAATCGACAGGATTGTCTGATTCTTCAAGGAGTATGGTTGTTGATGCCCTAAAAAAATTAAAGAAAGCAAGAAAAGCAATTGAAAATGAAATTTCTGAGGCAAGGCACAACACTATTGCCCATAGAGAGGCCGACGCTCTACATCAGTACGAAATTATCTCAGAGCTGAAAATCATGGATTTTTCCATAGCTTTGACTGGTTTGTACGAAGCATCAGATATGCTGTTGAAGTCTTTGGTAAAAGCGATGCTTGAAATTGGTACGACGGAAAACCTGTTTAATCAGGTGAATTATCGAAAAAAATAGCCTAACAAGCTGCTGCCGACGAGCGGCAGAGTGCAGAGTTACTAATGTCCGCAATTGGCACTGAGCCGAACTTCGGCAAAGAGCGAGAAGCAGACGGTCGAGTAAACTCGTTTTTGGACAGAAACAATTCAGTAACCTTACTAAATTAGCAAATCAATAAATTATCTTAAGTATGACAAACTCGTTTAATGAAGTGTTCAATCTGAGTGGTGCGAGTTACTTGGCTGCGTGTTAGATAATTTAGACTTATCATACTTAACGGATTGAAAGTGATACTGTTCGCTCTGACAAGTTAGCACTACTGACAGATCAACCATTAATTAAATCATAATCTTATGGGTTGGGTTTACCCACAACGCCCCCATATAATTAATGCTTAATACTGAGTAATTTATCGTGGAGGTTGCAGTGGCTGATATTCAGAAAGCATTTATAGATTATCATGATCAAATAAAACTAGGCACATATGATGAAAATAAGGCGTTGCGCGATAAGCGAGACTTACTGATAAATGGGCTTAAAGAGTCTTTACGTGACGAGAAGATTCCTAATACCGAAAAGAAACTGACCTTTTCTAAGATCGATCAAGGCTCTTACTCGATGCATACAGGAGTCAAACCTCTTGATGATGACTATGATATCGATGTTGGGGTGATCTTTGACATCAATACTGATGACTATGATTCAAAAAAATTGAAGAAACTTGTTCGAGATAAACTCGATAAACAAAATAATAGAAACGTTTCATATAACCGACCTTGTATTAGCGTCAACTATGCCGCAGGCTATCATGTTGATATACCTGTATATGCCAAAAATGGCGGAAATATACATATTGCATGGGGCAAAGAAACGTCCTCAGAACACGTCTGGTATGAGTCAGACCCAGAAGGTTTAAAGCAATGGGTCAAGGACGTTTCTAACGATGGTGAGCAAAGAGCACAATTCAGACGCTGTGTGCGATACCTTAAGCGCTGGAAAAACAAAAATTTCACATCTAACGGCAATACTGCTCCCCCTTCAATTGGATTAACAATCCAAGCAAAAACTTCTTTTGTTTACAAAAAAGAAGACGACCTATCTTGCCTTATAGGCATAGCAAAGAGTATTCGTGATAGCTTTACTTTATCGTTTAGTGTTGATGATATGAAGTTTTATAAAGTCGTGGATGTGCCACTACCAGTTGCGCCAGGCAAAAACGTTTACTATAAGATGACTAAAAAGCAACTTGATAACTACTATAACAAAGTTGATGAACTAGTCGAAGCGTTGGAGGCCGCTCAAGAAGAAGAGAGTCTCTCGGAGAGTAGTACAATTTTAAACAAGGTATTTGGCGACTTCCCTGTGATAAGCGACGCTGTTAAATCGAATAAGCAGCCCTACTTGCCTACAGGCATGAGTGCATGACCCCAGAAATAATAGCTGGCTTGATTGAAAGCATCACATTCAATCAGCTTATTTCGAAACAGCAAGTCGATGAAAGAACCTTTGACTTTGAACTACAAGGGCGATCCATTAAATGGAACGTCCGCCTGTACTTCTACCTAACATTCCCATTTAGCTTACCTCTTGCGCAAATCCTCAATGAAGAATACATAGGCAAAATGCCACATGTGAATTCGAAAGGAACTTTATGTGTTGAAGAGGGAGATTCGATACTAGTTGATTATCATTCACCAAGTGAGATTATCGAAACGTTCTTATGCCAAACTTTAAAAACTCTAGAACGCTCCTCTTTGCGGGTATTTAAAGGTGAATTGTATGATGAACTAGAAGGCTTTATACATGGCGCAGATACCATTAACTCCTTCTACAGAGCAGGTAGCTCGGTAGAAAAGTTAGTTCTACGTATAGCACCATCAAGCAACCTATTAGCTCCTTCCGACATAAATCCTATAGCTTTAGCCAAAAGCACAAGCGATATACCTTGCGGGTTCAGCAACACCCAAGCACTAAATAAACACCAATTAGTGAATATCGTTCACATTCCCCTAAGTGCTCCAGTTGTTCCGTCTACAACAAGCGAATCAGCGTCCCGTTTCATTTCAGAGTTAAAACAGCAGATATCAGAAGAAAACTCAAAAATACTTATAAAGCTGTTGGGACAAAATTCTAAGAAACAACGCCAATTTTTTGTTTTGGTAAGTATGCCAAGAAGCTCTAGAGAGAGAAGTGAGTTTATCTGTCAGTTCAAAGCTAAAGCACCAGCGCTACACCCAATTCTCACTGATAGTACAGATTGGCAACTGAAGTTTTTCCTTTTGAATAGGCATAACAAAGAATACCTACTCGAAAGAGGCGGAGCCAATTTAAGCATAAACAACAAAACAGTAGCAGTGGTAGGGTGTGGCTCTGTAGGTAGTGAAATTGCTATGTTAATAGCCAAATCAGGTGTAGGGGCTATTAAACTGATCGATGACGATTTACTTGATGCAGACAATATCTATAGGCATAGCCTTGGTGGTCGCTACTTAAACTTCAGTCCTTCTGTCAAGGATAGAAAAGTGCGAAAGATATCTAAGGTGAGAGCATTAGCAAAAGAAATTAGGGTAAATATTCCCCATATTCACGTTGAAGCTTGCCAGTATTCACTTTCAGCTCACAACGTAAAAAGCGTAATGAAAGGGGTAGATATTGTTATTGTAGCTATTGGAAATCCATCCATCAGTCTATTACTCAATCGCAGCTTGAAAGAGCATCAATTCAACAATGTTATTTATTGCTGGAATGAGCCCGATGGTTACGGTGGGCACTCTGTTGCTCTAAATTTAGATCAAGTTTGTCTTGAGTGTGTTTTATACAAAAAAAGTAGTCCGAGCACTTCTATAAATTTAGTTGAGTTCGGACAAGCTATATCCAAAAACTTAACAGGTTGCGCGGGTGTTTTTACACCATTCTCTTACTTAGATTCAACTAAAACCGCCTCAGCAGCAGCTCAGCAAGCTATTACTTTTTTAACTTCGGGTAAAATGGAACCAAAAGTAACATCATGGAAAGGTATTGATAAAGGCACCTTACAAACAACTAATAGATTTAAAAGTATGGCATTGATGGAAGAAATAAGTTTATCAAAAAACGATGAGTGTATATGTTGTGACAGTAATAACTGAGAATTGGTTAATTGAGTCAGATGAATATGGGAATATAGTAATTGACTCAGAAGTAATTAATACCCTGATTAGTTACAGGCAACTAGGTAAGCATGATTGTGAGGCAGGAGGAGCACTTATGGGCTGTCTACGGGGAAACAATGAAATTGAGGTAAATGACTTAACGTTACCTCAACCAAGTGATAAAAGAACTAGGTACTCATTTTTTCGCTCGAATGCTCATAACAAAATTTTAAATGGAAAATGGAAAGCTAGTAATGGGGAGGCGTACCTAGTTGGCCTTTGGCATACACACCCTGAACCAACGCCTGAGTACTCTAATGAGGATAAGAAAGATTGGCATAAAGTCTTAAAACAAGGTCAATATGAAGGCCAGTCGTTAATTTTTATTATCGTTGGGCACAAAGACATTCGACTCTGGATAAGCAACAACAAAAATTATAAAATAACACTTCTAGGAGAGTATTCTCTTAAAAATAGTGTTCATAAAGGGTAGTGGCAGAATGATTATATGAAATATTATTTCAATAAAGTTTTTAATTGGTATTTTAAACCAAAGACTTTAGAAAACCGACTTTGGAAGTTAGCTCTGCTTCTTCTATCAACAGGAATCTGTGGTGGGCTATATAGTGCAATTAATGTGACTTGGAAGTACTCTGACACACAGAGTATAAGTACAGGGTATTCTACGCAAGATTCAGTAACCGCCATGATTACATACTCAGCTTTTTTAATAGGTATTATATCAGCTTTTCTGGCATCTTATTTAGGTTTTAAACGTGAGCGACGAAATCCAAATATATTCATTGAGCACATAGGCCTTAGATATCCCAAAAATCAAAGTTTAACCGAAGCAGCAAAAAAGAAAACAGGGCTAGGAAGTAGTCTATACATAGACATATCAAATTATTATAATCAGGGGCTATTAGTTTCAAATAAACAGGCTTTAGACTATTCCCTTGCTTGTTTCAAAAACACGTTCTCGAATTTGATGCGAAATGCAGATACAACCAATGTCACATTGCACTATGGTGGTACACCATCTGTTCCTATTGGTTTCGTACTTGGACACTCTATAGGTAATACTTCTAAAGTTTCTTTATGGGATTTTGATCGCGATAAATCAGAGTGGTATGCCCTTGAAGACACCCCATCAGACTTGAATGTTCCAATTATAAATTGGGAGGATTATAAGAAAACAGAAGATGTTTGTTTACTAATGGGAATTTCTTTTGAAGTTTCTCATCAACAAGTTGGTAGTTTATTAAATGGAAGAGGTATTGTATCCGTAAGTATGCCTGAAGTTAAGTATGACAGTATGTCTAGCCTTGATAAAATCGAGGGGTTTCAGCAGAAGTTTAGAGAGATTTTGAAAACATTTAATACTGATGGAGTTAAGCGAGTTCATATATTTTGTGCCGCGCAGTCATCATTTAATTTCGCAATGGGACGACAAGTTGAGCGCAACCATCCAGAATGCATAGTTTATGAATACGTCAATAACTCAGATCAAACTACTCAATATCCCTGGGGCGTTTTATTTAACGTTCAAGGACAAGAACCTTCTATTATCGAAACATAGAGCGGTAATAGTGAGGGCTGATAAATTTTTATATCGCAAAACCGGATGAACAAAATGCAAAAGCCCCATTATTCTAACTAATAATGGGGCAGAAACGAGTTACGGCTGATAGTCGGCTTATGGCACGTAGCGGCCGAAAAAACTAGTCCAAAAAGTTATCAGCCTTACAGTCTCATTTTTATACTTTGTTGTGTAATTTCAATCCACGTTGCCCTGCTACACTAAGATACAGTTTTCGTAAACTCACTCCAAATACGTTTGAAATTCATAAATACAACATTTTCTTATACGTCCCTAACAAACCGCTCACGGTTTACGAAAAACACCTCATTCCTTTAAAACCCTGCGATAAACGTATCAACAAAGTGTTTAAATTTATCCGTTATTACAGGCAGCATTTTTCTGCGCTGTAAAAGGCTGGGTTTGGTTTCTAGTACATCAGCAAAGTCATCCCTTAATGGCATTTCGTCACTTAGCTCATAACGCGTTACTAGCTTTTCTAAGCGTTCTTGGTTTAGCTTTTGCTCGTGGGCAAACTTCTCAAGCTCTAGGCGCTTTTCTTTCTCCCAATAAAGCTCAAACTCTTCATCAACGTCAGCACTGGCAGGTATACCTTGTAAGTGCTCATCCATAAACTTATCTATAAGTGCTTTTTTACTTAATAAGGTTGGGTCGGTGGCTATCAGGTTTGCTATTACTTGACGTTTACGGGCTTTTTCGTCGCCGCTTTCTTCGCCGTGTAACTCTCGTAATAACTGCAAAATATAGGTTACATTTACTATATCACTGTGTAGTAGCTCTAGTTCAAAATCAACGTCATCTAAAACCGATACTTTCTCTTTACTTGAGTTCTCACGTAGCTGCCTGCCAAGGTCGGCATACTTACTCGTATAATCCTGAAACTCTTGCTCGCCCATCGCGGTAGAGTCCATATCAAAGTCAGCAAAGTTGCTTAACATGTTCTTTAAGCGCATAAGCTCACGAAACTGCCTCACAAACAACGCCTGAGCTTCTTCATCAGGTAAAGTATCAACTGAGTCAACGGTAGGCGTAATTGCTATTAGCGCACCATAGGCGTCGTTAAAATCGGCTAGCAGCTCATTATACGAAGGGGTTTCTATATATTCTTTAGGCTGCTTGTTTGAAAACAGTGTAAAAGCAATGTCAGCAGCTTTTTTAAGGTTTCTAAAACACACTATATTACCGTGCGATTTAGTTTCACCCAATAATCGGTTGGTGCGCGAGAAGGCCTGCACCAAACCATGATATTTAAGGTTTTTATCAACGTACAACGTATTGAGTTTTGGGGCATCAAAGCCTGTTAAAAACATATTCACCACCAGCAATATATCAATCTCTTTGGCTTTAACACGCTTAGATATATTTTTGTAGTAGTCATCAAATAACTTGCCATCTTTAGTGGAGTAGCTTGTACCAAACATAGCATTGTAGTCGTTAATGAATGAGTCTAACTTATCGCGGCTATGTAGCTTAACGGCTTGCCCTTCATTTAAATACTTAACAGAGGTTTCTTTAATCCTTGGTGCATCACTATTACCTAGTTCGTATTCTTCCTCTTCATTAGCCTCATAGCTAAATATGGTGGCAATTTTAAGATTATGTTTTCCCTGTGCCTTTTTCGCTGCAAATAGCTCATAGTATTGAATAAGCTCAGCCACACTTGAAACACAAAACATAGCGTTAAACTCACGACTATGCGTTTTACGATTATGCTGGGAAATAATGTAATCGGTTATTTTATCTAAGCGCGCAGGAGAGGTTAAAAGCTCTTTGGTGTCGATGTCTTCAACTTCAATGTCTAGGTTGTTGTTAGAGCCATCTTTGTATTGGTAACGCCCAACATACTCAATAGCAAACTTAAGCACGTTAGCGTCGCGTATCGCATCCACAATTACATACGGGTGTAGGCATTCACCAAACAAATCTTTAGTGGTGCGCTTAACTGAATTTTTAGCAACGGCATTGTCGGCAAATATAGGCGTACCCGTAAAACCAAACAACTGCGCGTTATTAAAAAATTCGGTAATGTTTTTATGCGTATCGCCAAATTGACTGCGGTGGCACTCGTCAAATATAAACACAATGCGCTTATCCTGCAGGCTTTGCATTTCTTTTAAGTAGCGCTGTTTAGTCACCACGTTATTAAGCTTTTGTAGTGTAGTTACCACCAGCTTAGTATTACGGTTTTGGTTAACTTTTCTGCCTTTCATAGGCTTATCTAACAGCTGGTGGAACAACATACTTGTGTTGTCAGTGCTGTCTACAGAGCCCTTTACAAACGCATTAAACTCAAGCGCTGTTTGGTAGTCTAGGTCTTTACGGTCAACTACAAACACAACTTTATCAACCTCACTCAGAGAGGTCATAATCTGTGCGGCTTTAAACGAGGTTAATGTTTTACCTGAGCCCGTTGTATGCCAAATATAGCCATTATCAGTTGTGGTTTTAACTTGCTCTACAATCGCCTCAACTGCATAAAACTGGTACGGCCTAAGCACCATTAAGTACTTACCTGTTTCATTAAGCACAATGTACTTAGTGAGCATATGCGTTAGGTGGGAAGGCGTTAAAAACGCTTCGGCAAAGTCATGCAACTGGCTTATTTTATTGTTTTCGCTATCAGTCCAGTCAAAGGTTTGCTTAGCCGACATTTCACTGTTGTTAGAAAAGTACTGGCTATTAACTCCATTCGACATAACAAACAGCTGCACATAGTTAAACAAACCATGGTTGGCATGAAACGAATGCTTTTGATAACGCTTAATTTGGTTAAACGCTTCTTTTAGTTCAATACCACGGCGCTTTAATTCTACTTGTACCAGCGGAAAACCATTCACTAATAGCGTTACATCGTATCGGTTAGTGTACGTGCCCTTTATCGTTATTTGCTGAGCTACCTGAAAGCTGTTTTGCTGCGGATCATCGAACAACAAGGTTAAGTGCATGCTGTCGCCATCATCAAGTGCTACATCAAGCTGGTCGCGCAGTATTTTGGCTTTAGCAAATATATTACCTTTACCAAGCTTACCGAGTATTTGTGTAAACTCAGTATCACTCAGCTTGCAGTTATTTACTTTTTCTAGCTGGTGTTTAAGGTTAGCTTCAAGAGCGGCGTTATCCTTTAAAACTACGCGCGTAAAACCTTGCTCGCTAAGTTGTGCAATTAAGTCATCTTCTAATTGTTGTTCACTTTGGTAAGTCATTATATCTACAATTCCTTGGTACTAGCCTTATGCAATACATTCATAGCTTGTTGCTAATCTTTGTGTAACTTATAACCCTGTTCTGGGTGGTTCGGTATTGTTGGATAGGCCAAAAATAATACCTGCTCTTTAACCATCTCACGTAAGTAATTCTTTCTCAATGTATCTGTATTCATGTTAAGCAATTGCGCTATATCGCTAAGCCTTAAGCAATTAGGAGCCGACTTAGTACATAAATCAATTATCGCTTTTTGTACATCAGGCTTTTGTTTACGTCCTGAATTTTGGGCAATAGGCGATGCTATTTCTTTGAGTTCAAGCCAAAAGTTAGAAGCACTTAAATCGAACTCCGGCACTGGCGGATTGAGCTCCGGCACTAACTCCGGCACTGGCGGGTTAAGCTCCGGCATTGGCTCTGTTAAGTCCGGCACTTCATTAATTTTTTTACTACCAATCAAGGGCAACGCTGCCTGACTAGGTGATAATACAAAGCTAATGTTCCTACCAGCCTCATTGTCTGGCGTTGGCACTTCTATCCCTTTTAAATGATATATCTTGCCTCGGTGCTGGCCTGCCGACTCCAAGTACCCTGCATTAACTAACTGACTTAACGCAAGTGTCACTTCTCTCGTATGCTCTGAAGTGAGCGAACAAATACGCTCGTGGTTAAACCATGACTCAGTAATAGCGGTCATTAAAATGGTGCGTTTTAGCTCGCTTAGTTTGTTATAACCTTCACCATACGTTTCAATTAGGCGTTGGTGTAACTCTGGCGATACCATGTTTACCATACGCAACTCTAATAAGGTTTGGTTTAACTCGTCTTTTTCGTACAAATGTGGGGGCTGCCAGTTTTGCGCTTTACAATTACTGTATATTTTAGGAATACCCGAGCCTGCTTTTTCACTCAAACCAATATTTAAAAACATTTGATGAATAGCGGGATTACGGCACTGGCTATTACCGCCTGCTTTAGCTTCATGTACAGGCACTCGCATAAGCCCTGCATTTCTAAAGCCGATAAAGTCAGGGTGTTTTTCAATTAAAATATTACTTTCGGTACTAAAGTCTGCATGTGCGAGTGTATTAACAAGTGCTTCACGAATAGCCTCATGCGCTGGGGTTGTATCTTGCCGTTGCCCGCCATCGGTTAGGTTAAAGCCTACTTTTAAATCTACCGTGAGCTTACGGTAAACCTTACGATAAAAGTCAAAAGCATTTCCCGACCAAGAACCATCGGTATAAATTCGGTCTATCCAGCGGTGTGTACTGTCGTCTTTTTCTTGATAATCGAGTGCAAAACTTGGTAGTGCGTCTTGAATCGCATCCCACTTACCAAACATTACCAGGCCTGCAAGGGTTAAGCCTGCCTTGCCTGTTGCGCGGTCTTTTTGCCAGCCACGTATTGAACGCAAAAACTCTTGGTCGCTTAATTCTAAAAAAGGATGTTGTGGTTTGGCGTCAATAAACATTTGCCTGTAAATACGCAAGCTTTCGGGGTCTATATCGTCTAAGGTAAAGTGCTCTAAAATGCGGTTATCACGCACTTCCTCTTGCTCTGCCAGCATTTTATTTACTGCCGGTGGCAAACACTTTTGATCGGCCTCGTAACGGCGCTGATAGGTCCCATTAAGTGGGTTTGCATTCATAAATACAGGGCGGCTTTGCCGCGGAGCGCGCGGCACAGTAATCGCAATAACCGACTGGCCTTCAAGTGTTTCAATCCGTACGTCGCTTTCGCTGAGTAAATTAACACTCACTTTATTTGGGTTGTTAACCGTATCCCAAATATTCTTAATTAGCGGCGCGGGGTTTGTTATACCCTCAACCGTAAACGTGCCTTTTTTTTCTTTAATGCCCAATAAAATTAAGCCACCACGGGTATTGGCAAACGCGCTATAGGTTTCCCACATATCGTTAGGCACTGCACCATGGCCATCGCGGCCACTCGCCTGCTTACACTCAACCTCTACGCTTTCTTGCAAAGTTTGAATATCAATAATATTCGCTATTGGGTTGTCGTTAATTTTATTAGTCATTATTTCTCACACAAACATTTGCTGTAGTAAGCCTTTTTTAAATAGCTTAGTTTGTTCAATTTGATCGTTAACAGCGTTTATTTTTTTATCGAGCGATTGTAAGGATTGCGCTATTTTTTGCTGCTCAGCTTCGCAAGGTATTTCAACTTTTAAGCTTTTTAAATGTGTTGAATATAAATGAATTACTGAACTACCTTGAGATAATGAAGCTATTTCTCGCTTCTTGGCCGAGTTAAAATAATAAGATAAAAAAACTCCATTTAACGGAGTCCGTATAACAGTTAGATCACCGCTATAAGCTACACCACTTAACTTTACACATGCTGCGGTTGCAATGTCCCATTGAGTTTCACCTGATGATGGGACTATAACGTCATTTGCTTTACTAAAAAGTAAACTCTTTATCGGTAAACTTGTTGCAGAAACAACTGATTCTATAACCTCACCGTAAGTAGTATACAGTTCACCATAACGAATACAGGGAGTTATACCATCAATTGATATATCAGCTTTCGATATACTCTTACCTTTTGTAAAAGTAGCTATATCACCTAACAACTTTTCTTCCCACTCAGGAAAAGCGTTTCCATCATCGTCTTTAAAACGAATTTGTTGGCTAAAAATTTGTTGCATTACGCCTTTTTTATAGTCTTTTAATAAGCGGTGCTTTTCAGTTAGCTGGCTGATTTTAGTATCAACTGAAGTGAGGAAGTTAGCTATTTTTTGTTGTTCTAAGCTCGACTTAGGAAAGTGAGCTTTGTATGTTCGTAAATAATCTGTAGTAACACGTTTCTGTCCTGCTGAACCTTGCATATTCTGTTCACCAACAAAACGAAACTTAGGTGTACTCAATAAATAATGTATAAATGATGGTGAGTTACCTTCTTTTGCTCTTAGAACATGGAATTCAGTGCTACCGAAACCGACACCATTAACGAGACCTTGCAATAAAGCCCCTTTACCATTTTCAAAGCAAGGTGTAATTTTAGCAAAAATCGCATCCCCATCTTGAAAACCTGTAAAACCTTTGCAATAGCTCTCGTACAGAACAGTTTCAGAGTAAGAAAGCTTAGCCTCTTCTGTTACTGCATTCATAGGTATAAATGAAACCTTACCATCAACTGGTTCAATAGGTTTTGGTGGATTTATATAGCAGAAGTGAGATAGTTTATTTTCACTCCAGTCACTTTGAAAACATTGAAACCTAAGTTTAGGTATTACTGCGCTCATTTTACTATCCCAAATGGAATTTCAACCCCTAGCTCATCACAAAAATCAGCAATTATTTTATCCGTTTCAAGCATCGCTTTATCATTTGCCACCAGCTGCTGCGCAACCTCTCTCAAATCAACAAGCGCTTCATCTTCAAAGGTATCTACGTAACGCGGAATATTAAGGTTGTAATCGTTCTCTGCTAAATCGGTTTGTGTAGCTGCGAACGCATATTTATCAATAAAATCGCGTTTGCTTACGGCATCTAAAATGCGTTGTAAGTCTTCCTCGCTCATTACGTTGTTGTTAGTGCCTTTTTCAAAGTGATTACTGGCATCTATAAACAATACATTATCGTCAGCTTTACGGTGTTTTTTTAGCACCAACACACAAGTAGGAATAGACGTGCCAAAAAAGATATTAGCAGGTAAGCCTATTACCATATCAAGGTAGTTTTTTTCTTTAATAAGGTGTTTACGTATATGCCCTTCGGCAGCACCACGAAACAACACGCCATGCGGTAATACCACCGCCATTGTGCCGTTGTCGGCAAGCTGGTGGATCATGTGTTGTACAAAAGCAAAGTCGGCTTTGCCTTTTGGTGCCAGCTTGCCGTAGTCGGCAAAGCGCTCGTTATTCATGTGTAGCGGGTTGGCAGACCAGTCCGCCGAAAATGGCGGATTAGCTACCACAGCACTAAAGCGTTGCTCAAAGTGTGCGGGAACTTCTAACGTGTCGTCGTTTTGAATGTCGAACCTTGTGTAATGCACGTCGTGCATAATCATGTTCATACGGGCTAGGTTGTAAGTACTTGGGTTTTGCTCTTGTCCGTAAAACTTTAAATCGGGGTTATTAGCTTCTTTTGCAACACGTAACAACAATGAGCCAGAGCCACAGGTAGGATCGTAAACCGATTTAATGTGCGGGTTATTTAAAGTTACTAATTTTGCTAATAACTTAGATACCATTTGCGGAGTATAAAACTCACCTGCTTTTTTACCCGCGCCACTAGCAAACATACCAATAAGGTATTCGTAAGCATCGCCAAGTATGTCTATTTCGCTACTTTCTAGGTGAAAGTCGATGTTATCAAGGTGCTCTAATACTTTGGCTATTAACTTATTACGCGCATCCGGTGTTTTACCTAGTTTGTTAGAGGTTAGGTCTAGGTCATCAAACAAACCGTTAAAGTCATCAGCGCTGTCTACGCCCATAGTACTTTGCTCAATATGGTTAAGCACGTTGGTTACATCATCAAGTATAAACTTATCGTTAGCACCGCGTTCAGCAAGTACATGAAAAAGCTCTGCAGGTTTTAAAAAGTAGCCAAGCTTATCAAGTGTCTCTTCTTTTACAGCTTCAAGGTACTCTTGGCCCTCTGCTGTTGTTTCGTCAATTTTAGCAAATACAATACCGTCTTCACTCAGTAGCTGATCGGCATAAGTGTTGAGCTTGTCAGAAAGATACTTATAAAAAATAAGCCCAAGTATGTAATCGCGAAAGTCATCAGCCGACATATTGCCACGTAAGCTGTTAGCGATATTCCAAAGCTGCTTTTTTAATTCTTGTTGGTGTTGTTGAACCATTAATCTAATCTCTTTATTTTAATAGGCGACTTATGAGCCGATTTAATCACTTGTTTTTAAAATGCATTTCTATATATTTTAGTAGCTCGTAACCATATAAAGCTTCTGATTCTGATGAGCGTCTTATATAAAAATCTTGATACTTATTATTTTCACCTTTCATGAAAACAGGCTCAGGAGAAGTAATACAATCTACGATAACAATATTTTTATCATCTATGATAACTGAAGATAGGCGAACCAATTTGCTAATTGAATCACCTAGCAAATTTGTCACTTTGTTTTCTAAATCTTTTAGGTACTTTTCAATTTTCTGCAAATTTAAAGCTGACATTTCTCTATCTATTCCAACCAACTTGCCACTGTCACTTACACCCAACAATAATGTGCCGCCATCAGTATTGAGAAATGAAGCTATATTTTTAATTACCTTAGTCTGCTCTTCTTCGCTACGTTCAACTTTTCCAGAAGGGTTGTAAACATCTTGCTCTTTGAGAAAGAAAAACTGTTTAAACTCAATCTCTTTAGTTTCATTAATCTCTACTAGAATTTTAACACGCTCAATATCGCTAATATCAGATAAATCAAAAATAATTCTATTTGTTTGATTTGCTATTTCATGAGCTGAGGATGGGTTAGTGATTAGATCACTCTTGTAACGAGTTAGAGTAGATTCTGCTGCTTCTAATTTATTTGCTAACTCAAGTACTTTTAGTTGCTCTGATTTCTCCGGCACATAAATATTTAGTTTATGTAAATCTTTAATAGACAACATAGCAAAAGTACCTGAAGAAAGGTGTTCCAGTGATAACTTGCCTAACTCTGAATCTAAATACAACTTCGCATAACGGCAAAGTACAATATTCTCATTAAATTGAACTTCAATATAACGCTTTTGCTGTTGGGGTGTTAGTTCGTCTAAATTTGTCAGGACACGATTACGACTTTGCATTGAAGAAATAAATACAGAATTAGCTTTTGTTTCAGATCCAGCTTTCATCCGACGCATAGACAAAACGGCTCGTTGATCTAACTCTGAAGAGCTATCAAATGAATACTCTTTAAACGTTTTATGATTCTGCTGTAATCTATCAATTATTTTTTTATTCGGTGAGTTATCAACATACTCTTTAACAGCCAAAGAGTAATTTTTAGCTTTTATATCATCTAAACTAACAACCTTAGAGTAGGTCCCTATATCTTGAAATTCATTGTAAGTTTGAATGATATTGTTGATGTGTTCACGTGTTAACTCATTAGCCCTTCTCGACTGAAGATAGTCGTACTTGGCATCAATAAATAACGTTTTTAGCTTCTCACTTTTATTTTTGTTAATTATTAAAATACAAAGGTCAACTGAACTTGATTGCAATATTTTTGATGGTAAGGCAATAACAGATTCGATTAAGTCTTCTGAAATAAGAGCGCTTCTTATATTCAACTCTGCACGGTAAGCCGCCAACATATGGGATGTAACAAGCGTTACTAATTTACCATCGGGAGCTAAACTAGCCAATTGATGTAACAACCAAGCATAGTTAGCATTACTTTTAGGGGGCATTCCAAAAGTAGTCCGTTTTCCTCCTAAATAACTCCACTCTCCATGATTGAAAAACTTCTGATTAATTGGAGGAAAGGAAACTATCTTGTTAAACGTTTTAAGATCGTATGAGTTTGATTCTTTAAACTGCGGATTTAGTAATGCGTCCCCTAGCCTTACATTAACACTAAGGTTATTACTCAAAATCATGAGGACTCTAGCAAACCAAAACTCATCTAGCTGATTTGTCTCACCGTAAATAAAACCTTGATACTGACCCAGATTACCATCAAAGCTTTTGGGACTAATTAACATCTTACCGATGCAAAATGAGGGATCATATACATCCTCATTTTTCTTTAAATCTAAGAGCAACAACATTAACTCAGCAACTTGTACGGGCAAATCAGGACCAAAGTTAATCTCTCTAGGACTGAGCCATTCTTGTACAAAGATAGCTATTTGTGTATCACATTCACTGATTACTCTGTAATATAAATAATGAATAGACATTAGTAACTCAACTAGGTAATAGCTATCTAAATGCTGAAATAAAGAGATAGGAAATATACCGTTTAAAAAGTCATTCTCAGCCTCAATTTCTACGAGATTACTGATTAGCCGCTCTTTCAAACTGTATCTATCTGAGTTTACTAAGTCATTAAAGTGGCAGTGTTCAGGTACAAAGTAAGGAAAGCGATAATCTAAAATTTCTTTTTCCACTATTTCCTGATGATAGGAGATATGATGGTATGTAATTAATGAAATTATTAACTTGTATCGTTCGATCCTTGGAAGCGGAGATTCTCTTAATATATCATTAGCTTTATTGAGCACTTTCACTACTTCAGTTTTCATTTAACATCCCTATAGTGAATGAATTACTATCCAACTGTACTCACAAGCCATTCAATTAATCCTGCATTCACTGATAAATCAGCAAGCTTTTCAGCGTCCCACACCTGAATTGAATTATTCTTATCCATTGTATTAATATGGTCGCTTAGCTTTTTATCTGGTGTGTGGGTCACATAAAAAGCTTTATCATAACCCTCTATATTTAATCGCTCTTCATACTCTTTATATAAACTTAGGTTACTCTGTGATTTCACCTGAACAATGGCACGTTCTCCTGTAACTGGCGCCAAGAGTTCTATATCTAGCGTTTTTATTGTGTTACCCGCAGAGCCAACCCTTGACCACCCCGATGAACGAAATATTAAATCGACAAATACTTCAAAATCTTGCGGTGACAACAATTGGATGATCTTTTCGAGTGAGAGCTTAAGTGATACTAAATTCGTCTCTACATTTTTAACATCAGGGTGTTGAGTATTGTTGATTTTATTAAGCAGGTACTCTTTTTCTTTAACATCACAAATTGTACCTCTGAAGCCTTGTACTTTAGTCAACTTGCCACTTAGAGTTTGTATGAAAAGTGAATTGTTCTGACTATCTACACTGCGCCAACCATCAACTGTTTTACGTGATTTTGTTCTACTGTTCTCATCAAGCAGAACTTCTTCTTCAGCAAAGCAGTACCACAATTTACAGTCGTAAAATGTAATCCACATTGTTGTTTTAGGCTCGGTGTAAAACCTTTTAATTTGATTTCGATGGCTTGTTGTCGAAGCTTTGTTTGTATTGTACTCCAGAGCTACAAACTCACTCACTTTATCCCAGTTATTACTTAAACATAACTCATGAGGAATTTGCCTGTAATCTAACTTTATTGTACCTTCTTTTTCAATACACTCACTCTCGTAATCACCTTTTGAACCAAGCTTTATAAATAATGCAGTTGCAGCTTTAATCGCCATTTTAAAATCCTTTTTTATTAAGTTTAATCTTCTATAAAGTAGTCGCTATCAAGTGCTTTTACTTCAAATGCCTGTTTAGTACTAACGCCTACGTTATGAGTAAGCATTAGCTCTGTTAGCTGTTTACCATCCACCAGCACAATACGCTTATCAATTAAGCCAACATATTCGAGTGCGTCTTTACTAAAGCTGCTGGTGGTGATGAATACCCCTTTTTAGCACGGTGCATATCTAGCGCACCAGCAAAGGCTTGTATATCTGGCCTACCCACTGTTTTATTGGTGTAGCGCTTAGCCTGTAAATATATCATTTCGAGGCCGAGTTTATCTTCTTTTATTACACCATCAATGACACCGTCTTGAGTATATTACGTAGCTTGCCCTGCATCTTTACGTGAGCCGCCATAGCCCATAGCTAGCATTAAATCGACTACAAGGTTTTCAAAAAACGCAGGGGAGGCCGAAAGCACAGCCTGTAGTACTTCATCGCTCAAGTTAGTATTGAGTGTATCTACTGCGGCTTCTATTAGCTCTTCTGGTGTTTTTTGTGAGTTGCTATTTACTAAGCTGGTGGTGTTTTCGTCTAGTGAGTCGTTAGTATCTTTAGTACGGGTTTTAAAGTCTAAAAACTCAGGGTATTGGCTTAAGTACTGGTTATTGATTTGTTCGCCAGCTTGTATGGCAGTCAACCCTTTGTGCGTGATTTTGTAAAAGGCTCTTTTAGGCTGCTCTATCAAGCCTGCTTGTACTAAGTATGTTTTAGCCCAACCCAAACGATGGTAAGCATAAGTTTGCTTTCCACTAGGAATACGCAGTTTAAGCTGCTCTGCCGATAAGCTCAGGCTTTGATAAACGTTTGCTTCAATCTCTTTAAGCTTTACAGTTTTACCGTTAGCTAAGCATTGCTGTAATGGGGTCATGAATGATTGGTAATCTGGTAAAGACATACTATTCCCTGCCAAGCCGTATTAGTTAATAACTAAACAGCTAATCCTTTTGTTTTATTGGTTGAGATAATATACACATTAAGATTAAGGGGCAAAGATTATGCAATGATCATGTGTCTCATATCAACACAGTTTATGTTGAGTAGTAAGAATAACTAAGAACGCACAGTTACAAACGGCTCCTGGTGCGTTTATGACTATATTATCGGAGTTTTCACTGTTTTTCTTAAACCGATGCACTAAACCTATAGGGTTTTTCGGTCTATTTACCCCAGTTGCTCACAAGTGATTTTTGTATTTTATCTTATGAAATAAGTTGTGATATTAGACTGTTTTTTATCCATTTGATGTATGTTCTGATGTATCAATTCTTGTTCACCATTGTTAATCACTCAAACCGATGCAGCAAACCTATATACCCTGCTTTAAACCGATGCAACAAACCTCTAGTTATAAAACAATGGCTTAGGTTTATTTGGTACTTTAAGCTCTGCTTCTCTTAGACTTGAAAGAGGGTTTATCTGGGATTTCTTCGGAAAACCGATGCAGTAAACCTCTAGTTATAGATCAATGACTTAGGTTGATACCTGCTTTATTCCCCTGTATTTAGACACTTTAAGGGCATTATTCGGTCCCTACCTGGAGAAAACCGATGCAACCAACTATAGGGCTTTGGTGGTGGGCTGAAGGTAGCGCTTTTAAAAACCTGTTAAAGCGCTACTTATCCTGGTATCACTAAAGCTGGCCAAAGAAGTCATCAGCCCGCAACTTACTTCTTCGTAATCTAAGTTTGATTGGAGTAAAGGTTTTTATCGCTAGTTTGTGCCAGTATTGAGCAATCCTCTTATAAAAAGTTTTCTTATTGGGGATTTCACATCCGTATCGATTTGATAATTTTACTATCGAAACGCCCTTTTTTGTTGACGACTTGTTTTCAAGTATTTCGTTAGTAAACAAAAACCTCTCATCTGCAGAACTTCTATCATTAAATGGGGAAAATACTCTGCCTCTTTACTTAGAATAAACCCCATGGAACTTTCCAATCACTTCCCAAATAACTATCTATCTGGGATTGTGATGCATATTTCCACGAAGGCAGCTTATACATAACTATTACAGGGGATTGATAGGGGAACTCCCTGTATTTCTGGGATTGTGATGCGTATTTCCACTAAAATAGCTCATACATAGCTATTACAGAGGATTGATAGGAGCATTCCCTTTATTTCTGGGATTGTAATGCATATTTCCGCAAAAATAGCTCATACATAGCTATTACAGGGATTAATAGGAGCATTTCCTATTTATCTGGGATTGTGACTTGGTAGTGAGATATTTATCCAAAATAAAAGTAGCGTTTAAAAATAAAACTTAAATGGTCTCTTTAGAGACCTAAATATATACTTGCCTGTTCAAGTTAAATATTTGATTGATTTTTAGTCTTTTAAGGGACCTTTCAAAGGCCTTTATGAATAGGTAATAACTTCCATAAGCGTCTAATAAAGGGCACCTGCTAATAATCAGTCAAAGCTATTAATCTTTCTCCAGCTTTACATGAGGAAAACACGTAGCCTTGAGTTCTGGCGTAGTATTATAGAGGAGTAGCAAGTTAACTATCACTGAGTATTGTCAGCAAAGTGCTTTATCAAAAACAATACTTTATGCCGCAAGAAACAAGTTAAAGTCATTACTTGGCTGTATTGATATGGCGATGATAAACCGGGGAAAGGCGCTAATATTTTCTGTTTGATTATTATAATAGCCATGTAGGCTAATGTGCGACTAATCTTCTTGATGTGAGAGTCTTTACTATGGCCAAGCTACAGATAAATATTTTTGATATTAACCCCATTTTAGAGATCAGATATTTACTTACTCCATAGTGTTTTTAAAGCTTAATTCTTTTTAATAGCAGCTTAATAGAGTAATTAGTCTTGATTATTAACTATTTGACTAATGAGTTAGTAAGATGTTGATCCAATTAACTCGTTAGAATCGTCATTAACTTATTCACATATCCACAGTACCTATTAATTCTATTAAATCTATTAAAACTATAAGATCTATAAGAACTATAGGTGTCTGTAAGTTATTGTTATTAATAAATAAAAACATGGTAACAGATCGTATATTTGGTGTTTTGGATCATATATTTGGTGTTTTAGATCATATATTTGGTGTTTAGGATCATATACTTGGTGTTTAGGTTACATATTTTTGGTGTTTAGATTACATATTTTTGGTGTTCTTTTTTAGAATAAGGTTCTGACGACATACACTATTTTTATAGTATATGTCTCATTGCTAGCATGCAAAATGATAGATTAAGCTCTTTTTTAATATATTTAACACAATTCTGAGGTTGAAAGTTTGTAATTGTGTATATGCGTAACATATTTTTGGTGTTGAGAGCTTGTATCTTTGTATGTACGTAACATATTTTTGGTGTTGAGGGATTATATTTTTGTATGTAACATTTTTCTTATCATGGAGATTATATCTTTGCATGTACTATTTTTGTAGGTATGCAACATATTTTTGGTGTTAGGGGTTATATCTTTGCATGTACGTAACATATTTTTGGTGTTGAGAGCTTGTATCTTTGTATGTACGTAACATATTCTTGGTGTTTTATTTATTTGTAGGGCTATATTCGTCGTATTTTATGGGAAGTTATTAAAAATAGGTCTACGTGAGCATATTTTATATGAGCTACATTACATATTTTTGGTGTTATTGAGAGCACATACCAAAAATATGTAATATGCTTTTTAATATGGAATATCTAAATTATCTATAGTCAGTTTATTCGCAATATCAATTTCTTCTTTGCTGGATGCTTGTTCTGCGCGGTTATTACGCCTTTCAATCAAGGTTGTAGCTATTTTATTAGATAGCTCCTCATTACCAGTGTAATTGTATGCAGAAAGTAACAGTTTAAGTTCTGCAGTTGATAATTTTTTACCATTGCCTTCAGACTTTAATTGCTGCCTTTTAAGCTCTAGCTTTTTAATAGTTGTAATAGCATCGCGTTCATTAAATTCCTCAATATTGCCTTTTGTTATCCAACTCATAAGGAATTTGATAGCTATGATTTTGTTGCCTTGTTTTTTTAATTCGTAGCCAACTTCACCATTAGCACTTTCATAAAATAATAGCTCTTTATTTGTTGTCGGATTGGACTTGAGAATATCAATGCTGCTTCTAATGCATCTCTGCATAAAAACCCCATTATTTTTAAAAGATAATTTATCTGATTTTAAATTCCCTTTTTCATCATATAGACCAAATAAACCTTTTAGTTCATCAAGCTTAATCAAGTGCATTTCGTAGCCGGGCTCTTTAAACCTACTAAGTATTTCATAGAGTCGCTTTGCGTATTCCTGTTTTATGCATAAAAAGCTTGTGGTATTGATCAGCGCAAATCCTTGCTTATACTCTATAAACTCAGACTTCAGAAGATCATTAGGTATCATTGTAAATGTGCGGTTTTTATAGCTTATATTTTTAAATATTGGTTTATAGTCAAATTCAATTTCACCATTACCATCTTCAGTTTTTATACCAACGCTATATCGTGATAGCCGCATAGCTACAGGGTTAAGGTATGTCGCTATATGTTTTGGCGCTATATTGAGCCAATTGGAGAGCTGAGATGCTGAAAACTCGTATTTAGGGGTTGTTCCAACCCAATCACTTTCTTTCATAGTTGCAATCATGAGTGCAAATATATCTGCTTCACGGGCAGATAAATCTTGGCGACTAAATACTATCTGATGGCTCTTTTTTATGTGTTTAGGAAGAGAATCCCTTGAAACTACTTTCTTTTTCTCATCGATACTCATTTCTTCTTCCAATGTCGAGACTGTATTTGCTAGTTGATGACATATTCTTGGTGTTTTTACTAGATTACACATATTAGACATTAAAATATACTCTCTAATTAGCTTATATTTCGATGATGAGGGGAGCTTTTATTTCAATAGTCATTTTTTAAAATAACGATAAAAATATTCCTCAAGTTGTATTTTACCTA